>JANYLF010000066.1 GCA_025357995.1 Acidimicrobiia bacterium
GACTCGTCGGCATCCTCCACGGCTGCCTCACCCACGGCACCCCCTACGACGAACACACCGCCTGGGCCCACCGAACTCAACTCGCCGCTTGACACCAACCACCCGTGGGATGTCTAGGCCGTGACGCGCCGTGTCCGGAACTGGACCCGACGTTGCGAGGTGTTCGTCTCGCTATCGTCGGTGGGTTCATCCCAAAGAAGGGCGCGCCGATGACGACGCGGTGGGAATACCGGCTGGAGAACGTGACGCTGCCCGGCAAAGACAATGGTCTCGCGATGGCGCAAGCCGCGGGCGCGCTCGACGAGCTTGGCGCTGACGGTTGGGAGGCCGTGGGGTTCGCGCCGTCGCACGCCGCCAGTCACGGGCTGCGGGTGGAGACGACGCAATACGTCGTCCTACTCAAGCGGGGCGTCGAGTAGGACTCTTCGGCCGTGCGCTTCGGTCCCATGCCTCGGCGCGGGCGGTGATGTCGACGATCACGGGGCTCTTGGCGTCGGCGTAGTCGTTCATGTCTCGCCACGTCTTGGTGGCAAGTTCGCGCTTGACGGCCTCGTAGCGATCACGGTCGGTGTCGTTCTCGCGCAGCCAGTCTCGGAAGAGGAGATGGCGTTCGGTCTGGGCTTGATCGGACCAGACATGCACGTGGACGTCGAGCGCGGGAGTGCGGAACATGAGGTGGCTGGGTTCGAGCACCCGGAGTTGGTAGCCCGCGGCTTCGAGGCTCGCGGTGATGCGATCGGCATCGAATGGATCGGTGCTCACGATGATGTCGACGATCGGTTTCGCTCCGAGGCCCGGGACGCTCGTGGACCCGATGTGTTCGATGAGCGTTGCGTGGGGGAGGGCGGCGGCGATGCGGGCCCGTTCGTGAACGAAGCGCTTCGGCCAGGCGGAGTCGTATTCGTGGATCTCGATGGCTCGGGCTTCCGGCCCGCCGATCAACCATCCCTCTTCTCGTTGCGGCCTCCCCACACCGTCGACCGTACCGCGCTGAGTCAGCCCACCGCCCCTGCGACTTTCGTGCACTTCAGTGACCCCTGGGTCTCTTTTCTGCACGAAAGTCGGGTGGGTAAACGCGCGGGGCGTCTGCGGAGAGTGTCTCTCGACGGCGATCGATGGGATGCTCGGGGCGTTGGATGGGGTCGGGACGTTTGAAGAGTTCTATCGGTCAGAGTACGGGCGGGTGCTTGCGCTCGCGTCCTCGCTGTGCGGTGACCGCGGCGCTGCCGAGGATCTCGTACAAGACGCGTTTCTGGCCGCGCACCGCAAGTGGGATCGCGTGTCGGGCTACGACGCGCCCGGCGCGTTCGTTCGACGGGTCGTGGTCAACCGGTCGCGTTCGCGTTTCCGTCGGAGGGGTCGAGAGGCCGCGGCGTTGTCTCGGCTCGCCGCGCCCGACTCGGTCGACGATGAGTACGTGGATACCGACGACTTCTGGCGCGTGGTTCGATCACTCCCCGCGCAGCAGGCGCGGTGTGTGGCATTGCGATACGTCGACGACTTGGACGTTGCCGTGATCGCGTCGATTCTCGGCTGCGCAGAGCCGACCGTGAGAGTGCACCTGCATCGCGCGCGGCTCACGTTGGCAGAGCGACTTGGTTTGGAGGGCCAGTGACCGACTTTGACGATGTCGCCGGGCGCGCCGGCGCCGATGTGCGGGCGCGTTACGACGGCGCGCCCGCGCCCGAGTTACGCGGCCGTCGACCGGCTTCGTCTCGCCGCGCGCTCGTGATCGGGCTCGCGGTGGTACTGGTGGCGACCGGCGTCGTCGCGGTCGTCCGATCGGCGCGCCCACCCGTCCGCGCTGCGGCCCCCGTTGGCCAGAACGGCCCGATGTGGCAACGGATCTCCTATGACCGAGCGTTCGGGGAGAGCGCGACGGTCAGGAGCGTCGTCGCGGGGAGCAGCGGGTTCCTTGCGGTAGGGGGTTTGGCACACCGCTGCCCGGCGTTCGCGTCGACGAGCGCCTGCGAGTTTACGGCCGCGTGGACATCGGAGGATGGAGCACATTGGACGCCGGTGGCCAAGGTGCCGTTCCGGGCGCCTTCGGCGGTGGCGGCGAACGGTGACACGTTTGTGTTGATCGACAGTGCCGAAGGACAGGACTACCGCATCTGGAGCTCTACGAACGGCCGCGACTGGACTGTCCGCGCCCATCTCCACATCGGCGCGTCCAGCTGGGGGCTCGGCACGGTCGGACGCGGCTTCGTCGCGATCCACAACGGCGCCGGTCCCAATACCGCTGAGAAGGGGCCTCCGCACATCACGTGGCAATCGAGCGATGGAGGGCATTGGCGTCGAGTTGCGCCGCGCGCGGGTCAGCAGACCGGAGTGTTCCCGGCCGCGCGGCTTGGCACCCGGTATCTGGGACTTGGGACGCCGGCGACCAATGATCCGATCCCGAACATCTTGGCGCGGGATTTGCGAACGTCGACCGACGGCCTGCACTGGTCGCCGATTCGCACGGACCACCTGCCGCGGACCATGCACGGCGATCACGCCGGGTCACGCGTGCTCGGCCTTCAGTCGAGCGTCTCGCCGTCGGGCCTGCTGACTTCGACGACGAGCGGTTCACGCTGGACCGAGGTTGCGAGCTTCGGCGAGCGATTCCCGACCGCGAAACCCGGCGACCTGGTGCAGAGCGGAACGTGGTGGGTGCTCAGCGGGAACTTTCGCGCTACGAGTTGGGGAGTACGGCTGCAGGTCGAGTCGCAGTTCGCGCCCACGATGTGGGCGTCACCCGATCTCGAACATTGGATCGAGATGCCCGGGCCGCTGCGAGGCCACGCCGCGCTCGGACGCGGCGTCATGCTCGCGGCGCACCACGATCGCGTCGTCGGCGTCTCCGACGAGACGCGCTCGCTGTGGGTGTGGACCCGACCATCGCACGCGCCGCATCTTGTGCGCGTATCCGGAACGTGGCGCGGCGTCGATGGAGATGCGCCCGGGCTGCGGCGTCCGATGCTTGGGCGGGTTGACGTGAAACGCGGCGGCCGGATCGTCGACTCGGCGCAGACGAACACTGCCGGTCAGTACACCGTCGACCTCGAGCCAGGCTCGTATGTCCTCCATTGGCCGTGCGGCAGGACCACGGTGCACGTTGTTCGTCAGGAGATCCGCCGCGACGTTCTCTGCCAGATGAAGTGATCCGGACCTACACTCTGTCGGTCGAGGGAGGGCGCATGAGTACGACCGCGGTGTTCGTCGACGATGCGGTGCAGGGCCATGTGCCGTACATCTGCGTGAAGACGGGCGAGCCCGCGGATGGGTTGCATCGAATCCACAAGACGATCGGCGGTACCTCGGGCTGGGCCTGGCTCCTGATCTTTCTTGGTCCGGTCGGCTGGTTGTTCCTGCTCGCGGGCTTGATATTCGGCGGTAGGTCTCGCCAGCTTCTCGTCCGCCTCCCATATTCGTACAACGCCCTGCACCGCGAGCACAGTCAGTTCCGAGCCACCGTGGTGGCGGGCATCGGCATGGTCGTGAGCGCGGTGGCGATGGTTATCGCACTCACCGGTCCGACTCCGCGTTCGCAGGTGCGTGAGACCGTCATTTACCTCCTCATTGCGGCGACGGTCTGCGCCGCGATCACGACGTTCGTGTTGGCGATTCGGTATTCACTGTGTCGCCCCGGTATCGAGCTCGACGCGTCCGGCCGGTGGGTCACATTGCGCGGCGTGCACCCGCACTTCGCGCGTGCCGTCGCGGACCGTCCCGCGCGCGCGGCCGACGCCCCCGCGCTAGATCGGGAGTGAGCCGGTCGCGGACGCGGTGGTGCCGTGATCCTTGTACGCGGCGATGGCACGCTCCGCGGTGCGCATGAGGTGGATCTCGTCGGCACCGTCGGCGAAGCGAGCCCAGCGGGCGTGCTGGAACATGTTCGCCAAGGGCGTGTCGGTGGAGTAGCCCAGCGCGCCGTGCACCTGGATCGCGCGGTCGATGATGCGGTTCAACGCGTTGGCCACGAAGTGCTTCGTCATCGACACTTCCGATTTGAAATCTTCCTTGCGGTCGATCTTGTAAGCCGCGTGCAGCACCATCAGCTTCGCTTGGTACAGCTCGATGGTGGACTCCGCGATCATCCACTGGATCCCTTGCTTCTCCGCCAGAAGAGAACCGTGCGAGAACCGGTTGAGCGAGCGGTCGACCATCATGTCGAGCGCCATTTCGGCCTGTGCGATCCAGCGCATGCAGTGCGCGAGTCGTGCCGGGCCGAGGCGGTACTGGCCGAGCAGGTGACCCTGGCCGCGGCCGCCGAGCATCTGGTCGTTGTGCACGCGCAGGTCTTTGATCACGATCTCGGAGTGCCCGGTCCCGCCGTGCATCGTCTCGATCTCGCGCACGTCGTTCCAACCGTCGTGCGGAAGGTCGATGATGAACGCGCTGTTCGCGGCTTGCTTAATCTCCGGCTGATCCTCGGTACGACACACGAGGATCGCGAAGCTCGCGCCGCGCGCCCCGCTGATGAACCACTTGTGGCCGTTGATCACCCACTCGTCACCGTCTTGGTACCCGTGAGTGCGGATGAGCGTGGGGTCCGATCCCGCGACCTCGGGTTCGGTCATGGCGAAGCACGAACGGGCGCGCCCCTCACAGAGGGGCCGGAGATACTTCTCCTTCTGCTCCTCGGTGCCCCAGTGCAACAGCGTGTGCATGTTGCCTTCGTCGGGCGCCTGCGCGTTGATGGCGTACGGACCGAAGCCCGACTTCGCCGCCTCGGCCTGCACCATCGCGAGTTCCACGTGGCCGAGCCCCATGCCGCCCCATTCCTCGGGCATGTGCGGGAGCCAGAGGCCGCGCTTCTGCGCCTCGGTCCGCATCTCGATGATCGCGGTGATCAATGACTTGCGGTCGTCGGGGACGATGTTCGCCTCCGCCGGCTTGACGACGTTGTCGATGAAGTCACGCGTTTTTTCGCGGATGGCTTCAAGCTCAGGGGAGAGGGAGAAATCGATGGACATGCCGCGCAGCGTGGCCGCGGCTTGACCGCGCGGTCAAACGCCGGGCACGCTCCGTCCCATGCGCGCCGCGATTGCTCGACGAGGCCAGATGGTGGTGGAAGACGTTCGGGAGCCGATTCCCGATGTCGGGGAGGCTCTGGTCGCGGTGAGGGCCTGCGGTATTTGCGGCTCCGATCTGCACACGCTCCGTCACGCCGACGCGATGCTCGCGCTCTCCGGCATGGGTGGACTCGACAATCCGTTCGACCCCGACGCCGACTTCGTGATGGGCCACGAGTTCTGTGGCGAGGTGCTCGAACTCGGCGCGGATACGGATGGCGTGGCCATCAAGCCCGGCGACCTGGTGGTGAGCATGCCCATGGCGTTCGCCCCGCACGGGCTCGAGCTGCTCGGATTCTCCAATCGCTACTACGGCGCGTTCGCGGAACGGATGCAGTTGACCGCAGGGATGTGCTTGCCGGTCCCGAACGGTTTGGATCCGCGCATCGCGGCGATGACAGAGCCGGTCGCGGTCGCGGTCCACGCGGTGGCGAAGTCGCGCATCGCCCAAGGCGAAGGCGCGCTCGTGTTGGGCGCGGGTCCGATCGGTCTCGCGCTGATTGCGGCGTTGCGTGCGGTCGGTATCGAGCAGATTGTCGCGAGCGACTTTTCACCGCGTCGCCGCGCGCTAGCGACCGCGATGGGTGCGACCGCGGTCGTGGATCCGGCGATCGAGACCGCGATGGACGGCTGGATACGCGCGGCGGGCGGTGCGACTCCTGTGGTGTTCGAGGCGATCGGCCTCCCCGGAATCCTCGACGACATTTGCCGTTCGGTCCCACCGAACACGCGCGTCACCGTGGTCGGCGTATGCATGGAGCCCGACACGTTCCTGCCGCTCGTCGCGATCGCGAAGGAGCTCCAGTTCCAGTTCGTGATTTACTACGACCCGGCCGAGTTCGCGGGCACGCTGCGTCAGTTGGCGGAGGGTGAGATCGACGCGTCGCCGCTCGTGACCGGAACCGTCGGCATCGACGGCGTCCCGGACGCGTTCACCGTGCTCGGGCGTCCCGAGGAACACGCCAAGGTCATCGTCGTTCCCGGCGAAGGTCCGGCCATCACCCCGGTGTAACGCCACGCGCTACGCGTCGTCGGACATCCAGGGGAGTCGGGGGGTCATCGTCTCGACGAGCAGCTTGCGAAGACTCTCGCGTTCGGTGCGATCGAGGGGTGCGAGGAAGTCGCGCTCGGCGGCCGTGACCGCGCGGACCGCGCTGTCGTAGAGCTTCCGCCCTTTCGGCGTGAGCTTGAGCTGATGGCGCCGGCGATCGTCCGGATCCCGTTCGCGCTTGATTGCGCCGCAGGCTTCGAGTTCGTCGACCAGTGCTACGACGATCGTGGGATCGAGACCGAGCCGAGTGCTCGCCATTTGCTGTGAGAGCGGCCCGCCACGATTCGCGAAGCCGAGCACCAAGAGTTGGCGGCCGGTGAGGTCGAGGTCGGTGAGGGCGGCGTCAATGAGCGTGTGGAAGTGCGTGCCGGCCTTCAGCAACAAATAGCCCGCGGAAATGAACAGCGGGTCGAGGTCGGCCACGCCAGAAAGCGTAGCGAGATCCGATCATCGAAAGTTTCGATGATCTATACTCTCGATCATGACTCGCATCGGACTCCAGATTCCGAACTTCACGTATCCGTCGAGTGACCAACCGTTGTTCGAGCAGGTCGCAGCTATCGCCGTGGCCGGCGAGACGGCCGGTTTCGACACCATCTTCGTGATGGACCACTTCTTCCAGCTGCCACTGATCGGCGCGCCCGAGCTGGAGATGTTCGAGGCGTACACGCTCCTGGGTGCACTCGCGGCCAGCACGAAAACGGCTCGGCTCGGCACGCTCGTGACCGGCGTGACGTACCGCAACCCGTCGCTCCTGGCGAAGGCCGTGACCGCGCTCGACGTGATCTCGAACGGCCGTGCCCTTCTCGGTATTGGCGCCGCATGGTTCGACGCGGAGCATGCGGCGCTCGGGTTTGAGTTCCCGCCTGTGAGCGAGCGATTCGAGCGACTCGAGGAGGCGCTCCAGATCTGCCGGGGGATGTTCACCCAAACGCAGACCACATTCGCGGGCACTCACTACTCCGTGACCGACGCGTGGAACGCGCCTGGCCCCGTCACTCCCGGCGGGCCCCCGATTCTTGTCGGCGGGACGGGCGAGAGAAAGACCGCGCGCCTTGCCGCGCAGTACGCCGACGAGTGGAACTGCAATGCGCCATTCGTGGAGATCGAGCGCAAGCTCGACGCGCTCGATCGTCACCTCGCAGACTTGGGACGCTCGCGCTCCGACATCAACGTCAGCTGTTTGGCCACAATCATCGTCGGAGAGACCCACGAGGAGGCGGCCGAGAAACTCGCGGCGCTCCTGCGCACGCGCGGTGTCGACGACCCCGCTCCGATCGTGGAGGACGAGGTGGTCCGGAACAAGCTGCTGCCGCGCCTGTTCTTCGGCGACCCCGACGAAGTGGTCGATCAAGTGCGCGCGTTGGTGGCCGTCGGTCTCGACGGCGTGGTCGTCAACATGATGAGCGACGGTCACGACCCGGCCGCGGTCACGCTCGCCGGCCGCACCCTGGCCGCCGCGCTGGCCTAGGACGTGTAGGCGCCGGGGGGCGTGAACATGCGGCGATGCCAGCGGCGCGGGGTGGCCAGGATCGCCCTCGGGTAGTCCTCGAACATCCAGCGGGCGAAGTTGCGACGGGTCCAATCGTTGGCGTCGACCACTCGAAGTGCGGCGCGAGTTCCGAGCGGATGTGCGAGCACGCGTTGGAGGAGACCGGCAAAGCGCAGGTCGTGCCCGAGCGTGCGCACCACCGCGGCGCGGTATCGGGCCGCGACGCTCGCCGCCCCTCCGCCGGCGGAGATCGCGTCGACCGCGAGCGCACCGGTCTCCAACGCTTGCGCGATGCCTTCGCCGGTCATCGGGTCGACCACGCCCGCGGCGTCGCCGGCGAAGAGGACGCGGCCGATCACCAATCGCGCCGGATCCATGTGACTCGGAATCGGCCACGCCCGGTGCGTCCCGATGGGTTCCGCGCGCGGGCCCAGCACCGATCGCATCGAAGGTCGTTCCAACAACGAACGCCACTTGGTCGCGAGCACCTTGCCGGTCACGCCCGGACCGCGCAACATCCCGAAGCCGACGTTGGCGCGCCCGTCGGGCAACGGGAACACCCACGCGTATCCGGGCAGCAGGTCACGTTCGAACAGCACCCAGAGGCGCGGGTCGTCCACGCCGGAGAAGTACTGGCGGAACGCCGACCACTCGCCGAGCACGGGCGGCGCGTCGGGGTCGAGCAACCGACGCGCCGTGGAGTAGTTGCCGTCGGCCGCGATCGCGTAGGCCGCGCGGAAGACGCGGCCACCCTCGACGGTCGCGTCGACACCGTCGGAACCGGACTTCAGCTCGGTCAACGCCGCACCTTCGACAATGACGGCACCCGCCGCCCGCGCGCTTGCCACGAGCGCGGCGTCGAGGTCCATCCGCGGGATTACCCG
>JANYLF010000093.1 GCA_025357995.1 Acidimicrobiia bacterium
CCCGCGACCAGTCCGGGCGAGATGCACCCACCGCGACGGAAACGTTGCGAAGCAACGAGAGGCGCGGCAACAGCGAGTAGTTCTGAAACACCATGGCGCGGTCGGGTCCCGCGTCGACGACTGGCGCTCCGTCGAGCTCCACCGTCCCCGCGTCGGCATGGGCAAGCCCACCCACGATCGAGAGCAGCGTCGACTTACCGCATCCCGAATGCCCAATGAGCGACACCAACTCGCCCGGCTCCACCCGCACATCGACATCACGCAGCACCGCGTGCACGGCGGGCGATGACGAGCCGCGTCGAAATCCACGCGGGCGCGGTTTGGGAAAGCTCTTCCAGACGCCACGAATGTCGAGACTCATGGGTGGACCTCCTCAGGCGTGACGAGCCGACCAACGCGGAGGAACACCGAGTCGAGGATGAGGCCGACGAGCCCAATGAGCACGATCGCGGCAGCAACCTTGCCCAGATTCGAGGCGTTGTACGCGTCCCAGACGAAGAACCCGATGCCTTCGCCGCCCGAGAGCATCTCGACGGCGACGATCACCATCCACGCGACGCCCATCGACGTGCGCAGGCCCGTGACGATCGACGGCAGCGAGTGGGGAACCACGATGCGACGCACGTAGGCGAGCCGTCCGAGATGGAAGACCTTCGCCACGTTGCGCTGGTCCAGTGGCACCGCCATCCCGCCCGCGGCAGAGTTCAGAATGATCGGCCAGAGCGCGGTCATGAAGATCACCCAGATCGCCGCGTTGGGCGCGTCCTTGAACACGACCAGCCAAATCGGAAACCATGCCAGCGGCGAGACCGGACGGAGCAGTTGGACCAACGGGTTCACGGCCTGCCACGCCCGCCGACTCGTGCCGATCAACAGGCCGACCGGTACGCCGACGATTGTCGCCCAGAGGAAGCCCCAGAAGACGCGCTGCAGCGAACTCCAGAGCTGGAGCGCGATGCCCTTGTCGTTGACACCGTTGTTGTGGAACGGATCCTGGAGCAGAGCCCAAAGTTCGGAACCGGCATGCGCGGGTGTCGGCAGCTCCTTCACCGACATCGCGAGCAGTGCCCACGCGCCGACGAACAGCGACATGCCGAAGAGCCCCCACCCGAGCGCGGCACCGAACGACGCGGCGCGCCCCCGCCGCACGTCGATCATCGGCGGAACCATCACCTCCGGTTCCAGCACCACCGTCTGACCCGAATCCATGTGGGGCGCCTCGGCGTCGTGATCGTGGTCGACGAGGGTCATTGGATGCTCCTCACGCGCGGCGAGTCTCGGCGAGTGGCTTGGCGGGATCGAACGTCACGTTGTCGAGCTTCACGGCGAAGGGCGACATATCGTCGGCGGGAACGGTGATGCCCTCACGCTTCGCGACCTTCTTGTAGAGATCCGTGAGGATGAGCTCGTTCGAGATCTTCGTGAACGCGGGTGCGGTTGGGATCAGGCCGAGCCGCACGTACTCCGCCATCGCCCAGATGCCGTAGCTGTGGCGAGGGAAGTTCGTCTGTCCGTCGCGGAAGAACTGCATCTGGTTGCCCTTGAACACCTTCTTGCCGAGTCCCGCCCCCAGGTCGTAGACGCCCGTCAGCCGACCGCGAATGTCGTTCGCCGGCGCGTTCACGTACTCGGGCCGGCTGATGGTGTCGGCGGCCTTCGAACGGTTCGCAGGTACGTCGAGCCACTTCGACGCTTCGAGCACCGCGGCCATCACGTCGGCGAGCGTGTCCTCCTGCGTGGACGCGAACTGTCCGGTCGCCACCAGCGCCTTTTCGGGGTGGTTGAGCCACAGATCTTGCGTCGCGAGTGTGGTGAAACCGATGCCTTGCGCAGCGGCGACCGCGTTCCACGGCTCGCCGACGCAATACCCCTTCACGTTGCCGACCGACATGTTCTGCACCATCTGCGGCGGCGGGATCGGACTGATCTTGAGATTCGCCGCGTTCGCCCCCGCGGCCTTCAACCAATACCGAAGCCACAGATCGTGAGTACCACCGGGGAAAGTCATCCCCAGCTGCGGTGCCTGACGCGAGTTGAGCAACTCGCCGGCTTTCTTCAAGTTGCCGTACCCGACCTCGGCGAATTCCTTGGCCAGCGTGATGCCCTGGCCGTTGTTATTGAGGATCATCGCGATCTTGAGATCGGTCGAACCGCTCCCGCCGATACCCGTCGCGACCGAGAACGGCAGTGAGTACAGCGCGTGTGCGACACCGATCTGATTGGTGAGCAACGCATCCCGTAGTACGGGCCAACTCGCTTGCTTCAGGACCTCAACGTCAAGGTTGCGCGCGGCGAAGTACCCGAGTTCCTTGGCCATGATCACCGACGCGGCGTCGGTCAGTGCGATGAATCCGAGGCGCACCTTCCGCGGCGGTCCCTTGGGCGCCGTTGCACCGGGCTTGGTCGTGGACGTGGCCGGCGCGGTCTTCTTTGCGTCGCTGGCGCACGCGGCGAGCACACCTGCCGCCGTGGTGGCCGCGGCCGCGGTCCCTGCGAGTTTGAGAAACTGCCTGCGATCCATGACCACGACCGTACGGACCCAATGCGACCCACCAGTTTCCGAACTTCGACGGTCTGGTCACGTTCGGCTCTCACGCCGCGCGACGCGCTGTGAGAACTTTCGCCGACGCGCCCGACGCAACGGGCGACGAACGCTACGGATGCGACGGCGAGGGTGGAGCGCCTTCGACCTCGAAGGCCATGTCGTCGACGTAACACCACCACCAGTTCTCACCGGGCTCGTAGGACCGGATCACCGGATGCCCCGCGTCATGGAAGTGGCCGGTCGCGTGTCGGCCCGGCGAGTTGTCACAACACCCGACGTGGCCACATTCGAGGCACAGCCGCAAGTGCACCCACTGTCCGCCCATCGCGAGACACTCTTCACACCCGGTCACCGTGCGCGGCGTGGGCGCCGCATCGAGGTCGTCGCAATGCGTACAAGATTCCACTATTGCTCGACGCCGATCGCGCCCACGACGACCATACGGCGCGCGTTCACAACACTGCGGACATCTGGGCGACGATATCCGGAGGTACGAAGTTGTTCTCCGTCGTCTCGTCTGCTTCCGTGAGCTCAACCATGCGGGTAACCACTTCGACGGGATCCATCTGCCCACCGGTTACCAGCTCGCGCATCATCTCGAACATCGGGGTCGCGGGCGCGTTCAGCGAACCGTCGCCGAACCATTCCCACATCGAATCGGCCATGCGATCGTTGAAGCCGGTGAGATACGGACCAGGGTTCAACAACGTGACGTCGATGCCTTGCGGCGCCAACTCCGCTCGCATTGCCTTGCCCATTGCTTCCAGCGCGTGCTTGGTCATCGAGTAGGGACCGAACGACGGACCCGAAATCACGCCCGCGATCGACGACACGATGATCACGCGCCCGACGCCCTTCGCCACCATCCCCGGTAACACGCTCTGGGTCATCGCGAGCGTGCCGAACACGTTGACCTCGAACAAGCGACGCACGCGATCGATGGGGACGTCGGCCATGGGTCCGGTCTGACCCGCGCCCGCGTTGTTGATGAGCACGTCGATATCCCATCCCTTGGCCTTCGTCACGTCGGCCGACGTGATGTCCAGCTTCTCGACGGTGAGTTGCGGCGCCTCGGCTCGGAGTTCGGCGGCTTGGTCCTCGGTCTCGGTCGTCGCGATCACGTGGTGGCCCCGCTCGGCCAATGCGAGGCTCGCGCCCTTGCCGAATCCAGAACCCGCACCGGTGATCAACACGGTCTTCGTCACGATGGCATCTCCGGTCACGTCGTCCCTGGATGAGGGTGGAATAGTGGTCTTCTCTGTGCGCACCGTATCCGCCGCGGGGCAACTGGTCCTCAGGGGGTCCCGGCAACGCCTCCGAGTCGCTCCACTTCTTCCTTGAGTGAATCGCACTCGGTCTGCAGGCCACGCAGGAGCTGTGGTGCCATCGCCCGCTGGATGACACCGGCGAGCAGTCCGTGCATCGTCTCCACTTCGCGGAACACCGTGGTGCCATCGGATTGTCCCTCGAGGTGTCGACACCGCACGCCGTACACGAGGAATTTGTACCAACTCAACGAACGCCAACAGAGCCGATCGTCGGCGACCAGTTCGGTCACTCGATTGTTGACCGGCCCGCGCTTCTCCGCCTGGCGGGGCACGTTGATCTTCACTTCGCCGCCCACCCGCAGCTCGCCGACGGCTTCGGTCGCGTACCGATTCCACTCCGGGTACCGATCGATGTCGATGAGCACCCGCCACACATCGTGCGGCGACGCGTTGATCGCTACCGAAGCTTCATGGGTCCACATACGCAATTCCTTCTTTCACGCGGGCGTGGTATCCCAGTCGATCGTGAGCCGGCCGGCAACATCGGGATGGTCGAGCAACCAGGCATGGGCAAAAGGACACTTCGGTACGACCGTGAGATGTTCCGCGAGCGCGCGGTCGATCGCGGCACAGACGAGGGCCGTACCAATACCTCGACCTCGCAACGGCACCGGAGTTCCCGTGTGCACGAGCGTGATGCGATCGCCGTTGAGGATGTAGGTGAGCTCCGCCACCAACCCGTCGACGGTCATCACGAATCTCGACTCGCTCGCGAGATCAACGACCGGTGGCAACGCCTGGCTCGACCTCACGAATGACGCGCGTCTGGCGTCGCGAAGTGCCCCCGGAGCCCGCCCTTGGGGCGGAGAGAAAAGCTCGCGTCTTCTTCGACACCACCCGAGATCACCACGTTGCCGCGACGGGCCAGGGCCGGCGTGATCGCACGCAGTTCGGCGAGCGCGAGGTGCTGGCCGATACAACCGCGCGGCCCGAGTCCGAACGGGATCAGGTTGCGGGCCGCGCCGCCGCCTTCGCCCGTGTGACGGTCGGGGTCGAACCGCATCGGATCAGCCCAGACGTCGGGGTTGCGGTTCATGCCCCGAACGTAGATAGTGACGACGCCGGGCCGACGCACGCGGATTGCCTTGCCTCCCGAGTTCAGGGTGACGCCACTTCGCGTTGGAGACCGGGTGAGACCCCACACCGGTGGGCTGATTCTCATCGTTTCGGTCAGGAACGCGCCGACCCGTTCCGGTTGTCGTCGGAGCTCCGCCCAGCGCTCGGGATTCTTGGCCGCATGGACAAGGATCCATGAAAGCGCGCTGGCCGTTGTTTCGTTCCCTGCGAGCAAGAGTCCAAGTACGTGGCCGCGCACCTCGGCGCGGTCGAGCGCACGGCCCGCGATACGCGCCGATCGCAACATGCCAAGGACCGTCTCATCGTCGTCGGACGTTGCCGCGCGGTCGATCACACCGTCGACGTACTGCTCGAGCGCGCCGCGATGTGCGCGCATGCTTCGCGCGTCCGCTCCCAACGCAATCGGCACGCCGGCCGAGAGCGCGCCGAGCCGACGGCCGACCCAACCAACGATGTGTCGTTGATGGTCGGCAAGTTCCTGCGCCTGATCGCTGGCCAACTTCTCGCCGAGGAAGACCCAGGCCGCGATCACCAACGCGATCCGACCCATGACGAGTTCGAGATCGAGTTCCTCACCGATGACGATTTCGGAGAGCTCCGAGCCCACGATCTCATCGAGCACCTCTAGCCGACCGGCGAGCGCTCGGCTGCGAAATGCCGGCGCGACCAGGGGCTGAGCAACGGCCCAGGCCTTCTCGGGTTGCGTGAAGATGTTCTCGCCTACGCCTATTCGGACCGGGATGCGAGTCGCGGGAGGGCGCGCCCACGAGGACGCTGCGGTGACGAGCATGGTGCGAGCGACCTCAGCATCGGTCACCACGAGGACGGTCGACGGCCCGAATCGAAGACCAGCGACCGGCCCCAAGGCCGCAGCTTCGTCGAGGAATCGGAGCCGATCCTCGCTGAACGCGCGCAACGACTTCAGGAGTGACCGATCGATGCGAACCACAGGAACGTCTGGCATCTCTGACCTCCGACCAAAGCAAGTACTTTCTTTGTAGTCTCTGCGCATGGCTGGAGCAACCCGGGATCGGATCGTCGTCGAAGCAACGCGCCTGTTCGCCGCCCAAGGCATCAAGGCGACGACCATCGCCCAGATCGAAGAGGCCGTTGGCCTCCGCAAGGGATCCGGCGGGGTTCACCGCTACTTCACGACCAAGGACGATCTCGTCCGCGGCGTCTTGGAAACGCAACTCGCTCGCGGGTCTCGGGTGAGCGTCGAGGCCGGGACCTGGCCACGACCTACTCCCGAGCAAGTTCCCGCGTTTCTCGAACGGCTCGGTCACTTCATGCTCACGAGCGCCAACGACAATCGCGAGGTCGCGCTGATCATGTTGCGCGAGGCGCACAACCTTCCGCCCGGGGTACTCGAGGAACACCAAGAGAGGAATCTCGAACTCGCGTACGAGACGGCCGCGGCCGGAATCCGTGCGAGCCAACAGGCCGCAGGAGTCGACGACCTCGACGCGGACGCGCTCGCGTTCCTCGTCGTCGCGCCGTTGATCTATCACCGCCTCATCGAATGGGCCACCGGTCGCAAGGTTCTCGGACTCGACGACGATCGGCTCATCGCTTCGTGGGTCGACGTCTTCTCGCCGATCTTCACTCGACTCGCCGGGTAGCTCTCTTCAACGACAAGCAAAATTGCGCCCGCGCCCACCGGCGTTCGTGTCAGGCTCTGGTGTGCCAGAAACCCACTTCGATGAGTGGATCGCGCAGCGATACGACACTTTGTGGCCCGAACTGCTCGATCC
>JANYLF010000101.1 GCA_025357995.1 Acidimicrobiia bacterium
CCGAATACGGCGACTTCGCGACATCAAAGCTCGGGACGAGCGACGTCGCCGAAGCCGCTCTCGTCGGAGACCGAATCGTCAATGCGATCGCCGCGCTCCTCGCGAAGTCCACCCGACCCAGGTAGCGCCGTTCGATCTCGCGATCCCTCCGACTATGGAATTCGCACGCCCGAGATGGCTCTGGCG
The DNA here is from genome assembly GCA_025357995.1 of Acidimicrobiia bacterium. GTDB lineage: Bacteria > Actinomycetota > Acidimicrobiia > IMCC26256 > JAENVU01 > JAENVU01. The sequence continues at coordinate 187 of JANYLF010000101.1, forward strand.
ATCACGAGGCGCTGAATCTCGGAGGTGCCTTCGAAGATCGTGTAGATCTTCGAATCTCGGTGCCACTTCTCCACCGGGTATTCGCGCACGTAGCCGTAGCCGCCAAGAATCTGGATCGCCTGCTCGGTGACCCAGACCGCAACCTCACCGGCCTTGAGCTTCGACATCGAGCCTTCGCCCGAGGTGAACTCCTTGCCGGTGCGGCCCATCCAGCACGCACGGTGCACGAGCAGACGCGCCGCGTCGATCTCCATCTTCATGTCGGCCAGCTTGAACGCGATTCCTTGGTTCTCGATGATCGGCTTGCCGAACGCGCTGCGTTCCTTTGCGTAGTCAAGCGAGTACTCGTACGCGGCACGCGCAATACCTAACGCCTGCGCGCCAACAAGGGGACGGCTCGCTTCGAATGTGCTCATCGCCGCCTGCACGCGACTCGACTGACCTTCGCGGGCGCGCGCCATCCGCGCGTCGAGCTTCTCCTTGCCGCCGAGAAGGCAGGAGCCGGGCACGCGCACGTCGTCGAGCACGACCTCCGCGGTGTGACTCGCCCTGATCCCCATCTTCTTGAACTTCTGACCCATGCTCAAGCCGGGTGTTCCGGGAGGAACCACGAAGCTCGCCTGACCGCGGCCCTTGAGCTCCGGGTCGACCGACGCGACGACCACGTGAACGTTCGGCACTTTGTCGATGCCGCCGTTGGTGATCCACGTCTTCGTACCGTTGATCACCCACTCGTCCTTGGCCTCGTCGTAGACCGCGCGGGTGCGCAAATTGGAGACGTCGGAGCCGGCGTCAGGCTCGGAAACGGCGAACGCGGCGATGTGGATCTTCTCGGGAGTGCCGAAGCACTGCGGCACCCACTCCGCGATTTGGTCGGGAGTGCCGCTGCCGAGGATGCCCGACACACCGAGCGTGGTGCCCATGATCGCGAGCGTGATGCCCGCACAACCCCAGGCGAGCTCCTCACTCACGAGCGCCATCGTGATCCCGGTGGGGTCCGAGAAGAACGACGTAAACGCTTCCCAGGAGTACAGACCGATGTCGGCCGCCTCTTGGATGATCTCCCACGGCGTCTCCTCGCGCTCGTCCCACTCCGGCGCGGCCGGGCGGATCACGTTCTCCGAAAAGTCGTGGACCCACTTCTGCATCTGCAGCTGGTCTTCGTTCAACTCGAGGCTGTAGTCGCCCATGCGATGGTGCTCCTCGTTCCGCCCGGACGTGGTCACGGGACCGTAAGTTACTAGCGAGTAACCAGAGAATAGCCGAGATCAACCCGAACTATCCCGGCTCGGGACCCTCCGACTGTCACCATGGTGCACATGTTGCAGGTCCGGGGCTTGAGTGTTGAGGTTGGCGGCAAGCTCCGCGTCGAAAATGCGTCGTTCAGCCTGCATCCGGGCGACACCGTCGGACTCGTGGGTCGAAACGGTGCGGGGAAGACCTCGATGCTCAAGGTGATCGCCGGCGAGGCGCCAGCCGCGGCCGGGATGGTCTCGCACCCGCCGGCCGTCGGCTACCTCCCCCAGAATCCGCGGCCGCGCGGCTCGGGCGTGGATTCCACCGGCCTCTCGCACGTGCTCTCGGGCAAGGGGCTCGACGCGCTCGCGCTGCGCATGGAGAAGTTGCGGCTCAAGGTCGACGAGACCGGCCACGAGCGCGACGCGTCGAAGTTCGCGCGGACCGAAGAAGAGTTCCGCGACGCGGGTGGGTACCGCGCCGAATCTGAAGTCCGCACGATCGCGGCGGGCCTCGGCCTCGGCGACGATCGGCTCGACCTGCCACTCAACGCGCTTTCCGGTGGCGAACGCCGGCGCGTGGAACTCACGCGGATCTTGTTCGCGGGTAGCGACTTGTTGCTGCTCGACGAACCCACCAACCACCTCGACAACGACGCGAAACAATGGCTCATGGGGTTTCTCCGCACGTACCGCGGCGCGCTGCTCGTCATCAGTCACGACCTCGACCTGCTCGACGCGTCGATCACGCGCGTGTTGCACCTCGACGAAGGCGAGGTCATCGAATACCGCGGCACGTACTCGCAGTATCACGTCGCGCGCGCGGCGGATGAGGTACGGCTCGCGAAGCTCGCGTCGCGCCAACAGGCCGAGATCACCCGCCTCGCCCAACTCGCAGACAGCATGCGCGGCCAGACCGCGAAGCGGGCGAAGACGGCGAAGGCGATCGACACTCGGGTTGCCCGACTCGCGCGCGACCAGGTGACCGGGCCAAAGCGGCAGCAGAAGATCGGTGTGCGGTTTCCCGATCCGCCGCGGCCCGGGCGCGTCGTGCTCGAAGTCGACGGCGTGACCAAGGGCTACGGCGGACCCAACGTGTTCGAAGACATCACGTTTGCGCTGGGCCGCGGCGAGCGACTCGTGGTGATGGGCCTCAACGGCGCCGGCAAGACCAGCCTCATGCGCATTCTCGCCGAGCAGACCGAGGCCGATTCCGGCACCTGGAGCTTCGGTCATGGCGTGTCGGCCGGCTACTACGCGCAGGAACACGAAGGCATCATGGCGGGCAAGACCGTCATGGACCACCTCAAGACCGTCGGCCTGCCCGAGTCGCAACTCCGCACCCTGCTCGGCACCTTCGGGCTCTTCGGCGACGTTGCGTTCCAAGACGCGGGCACGCTCTCCGGCGGCGAGAAGACGAAGCTCGCGCTGGCGCAACTCGTCACCGGTCGCCACAACTTGTTGTTGCTCGACGAGCCGACCAACAACTTGGACCCACCGTCACGCGATGCGATCGGCGACGCGCTCTCCGCGTGGCCCGGCGCCGTTGTCCTGGTCAGTCACGATCCCGATTTCGTCGCGCGGTTGGAACCGAGCCGCGTCTTGATGATGCCCGAAGGCGATCTCGACTACTGGTCCGAAGACATGCTCGAACTCGTCGCCCTCGCGTAGCCGTCGCGCGACGCGGTCACCGACGCGGCAGCGTCGTGGTCGAAGTGGTCGAGCTGGTGGTGCTCGACGAAGTGGTCGACGTGCTCGACGAAGTCGTCGAACTCGACGTGCTCGAAGTGGACGCACTCGTAGAACTGGTTGAGTTCGATGACGACGTCGACGCGGGAAGCGTCGACGAGGTGGTGGTCGTCGCGGTGGCGGTCTTGTCTTCGGTTGCCTTGCCGATAGCGACGCCGATCCCCGCGCCGGCCAGCAGCAACACCAACGCGATGCCCCACACTCCCGCCGGCCTCATGCGGTCGCCATCTCCATGAACGCGCGCAGCTCCCGCTCGATATCGGGGCCGCACGGTTGGTACAAGATTTCGGTGGTGCCGGCCGCGGCCGTCGCGTCGAGCCGGGCGCGCAAGCCAGCCGCCTCGCCGGTCCAGGTGAACGCCATCAGACCCTCGCCGGAGAGCAGCGGACGGTCGCGATCGGGTACAGCCACGAGATGATCTTCGTGCGTGGCGAGGTGGCGGAGGTGGACCGGGATCCGTTCGAGCTCGGCCCTCCACTCGGGACCGCCCGGAAGCCCGTCGACATTCGCCGGATCCGCTTCGTACATCCCGTGGTACACGACGGTGAGAGCCGGTCCGGCGGCGTGGAGTGCACGTTCCGAATCCGCGGATTCGCCGGGATCGAGCACCGTGCCAAACGCGAGCAGCGCGCACCAGTCGAACTCGGGGTAGCTCCCGAAGATCGACATGACACCGTCGCCCACCTCGCGCGCGACCGCGAGGCCTTTCGGACCGTTGGCGGCGACGAGGATCGGCACGGGCTGGAACGGAAGGTATCCCGCGGGCGGGATGAGCTTGGTGACCTTGCCCTCGACCACCATCGACTCACCGGCGAGCAGTCCCTTCACCTGCGCGATGTACGTGCGGGTCTCCGCCCACGTGAGCGGACGTTGCCCCATCGTCATACGCGCGGTGAACCCGGTCCCGATCGCGACGGCGAGTCGTCCGGGCGCGAGGGCGTCGACGGTCGCGATCGCCGCGGCTTGGGTCACGGGGTGGCGAAGATTCGGGACGAGCACTCCGGGTCCGATACCGATACGCGTGGTGTGCTCCGCGACGCGCGCGAGCGACACCCACACGTCGGGATAGAGCGCGGGTGAGTCGTACAGCCATACCCGTTCGTATCCGAGCGACTCCGCGAACTGAGCGTGCGCGACCACATTCGGGCTCGGCGGGAACGCGCACGAGACTTGGAGCGGTGCAGTCATCCCTTGTCTCCGAAAATGTCAGGCCGGCGATGGTCGCCGCTCGGCAATGTTGTGCGGATGTGGTGTTGCGCGTCCAGATCGAGGTCCGCGGCGATCCAACAGTCGCGGTCGGGTGCGGTGGCAAGCGCCACACCCCACGGGTCGAGAATCATCGATCGGCCGTGCCAATGGAGCTTGTCAGTGCTGCTCCCGCGTTGGTCGGGCGCGATCACGAACACCTGATTCTCGATCGCACGGGCGCGCAGCAGCGGCTCCCAGTGGTCCTTGCCGGTCGCGGCGGTGAACGCCGAAGGAAGCACGACGGTGTTCGCACCTCGAGCGAGATGCTCGCGGAATAGCTCAGGGAATCGCAGGTCGTAACAGGTGGCCATGCCAATACGCAGCGGACCCGCGTCGGCAACAACCACCTCATTGCCCGCGGTGATCGTCGCGGATTCGCGGTGGCTCGCGCCAGGGACATCCACGTCGAAGAGGTGGATCTTGCGGTAGGTCGCGACGATCTCACCCCTCGGATCGATGAGACACGACGTGTTGTGCAGGTGCTCGCCGTCGCGCTCACTGCGTTCGACGATGCTGCCCGCGAGGAGCATGATGCTGCGGTTCGCCGCGAGATCGCGCGCCCACGTGATCGACGGTCCGTCGAGCGATTCTGCCCCTTCGCGCAGTTCACGCGCGCTCCCCCACAGGTTGAAGAGCTCGGGCAACGCCACCAGGTTCGCGCCGGCATCGACCGCCTCGCCCACGAGCTTTCCCGCGGTCGTGAGATTCCGCGCCTTGTCCGGCGTCGAGCACATCTGCACCGCGGCCACTCGCATCACCCGACCCTACCGGCGTCGTCCGACGAGCCGGAATCTCCGAGCCGCGACTGCCCGGTGGGGTGGTACACAAACTTCCAGCCGACCTGCGCAAGGCGCTGAGCGCCAACCCCACGGCACTCGATGCCTGGAAGGACATCACGCCCCTGGCCCGCAACGAGTTCATCTGCTGGGTCGAGGATGCCAAGCAAGAGGTCACAAGAGAACGCCGCATCCGCCGGACCCAGGAGGAGCTGGAGGAAGGCCAACGTCGGCCCTGTTGCTGGCCAGGATGCAAGCACCGAGACCGCACCGGGAAATAGCAGCCGGCTGGAAGCCTCCGGCAGTTCGGTGCACCCAGCGGTCATGTCATCCGAAGCCGCGGATCAGGGTGGGGCGATACACGGGAGTCCGTTGCAGCTGTCGACGAAGGTGCCGCCGGTGCTCAAGAACACGGACTTCTGTTGTTGCGCGGCCGGCGTCTTGCGCGGATTCTCATGCGGGTCGCTGCCGTACGCCGGCTCGTGCGGCGCGGTGTTGTTCAACGGCGGCGCCGGATTCCCGCTGTCCCAGTAGACGATCGCGGAACCGTTCCATGGCAGGAACGAGACCGGCGTGATGCCCCAGAACGGCGCGACATCCGGGCTGCGACCGGCGGCAAGACCCGGCAGGAGCATCCGAGCACCGATCGTGCGAGCCTCGACTTCGGCGGTGACGTTCGAGACCTGATGGTCGCCGAACGCGAGGTCGAGCAGCACCTGATGGCGCGGCGTCCCCGGATAGGGGTTGTCGGTCATGTGCTCCGCGTAGCCGTTGGCTTCGGAACGGTCCCACAGCATCTGCACCACGGAGAACCAGATCATGCGGTCGAACTCGTCGGGATAACTCGGGTTGAGGATGGCCTTGTAGGTGTCGAAGTCGGAGCTACGTTGCAGCAACGTCGAGTAGTTCATGCCGGGCACGCCCAGCACGGAGCGAGTCCAATCGGTGGCCAGTGCGGTCAGCGCGCCGCCAAGGATTCCACCCTGGCTGTTGCCGTCGTAGAACACGGTGCCGTCGAGCACCGGAGTCGCACCGACACCCAAGCGGAACGCCGCGTTCGACGCGAAGCCTGCCGGACTCTTCACCAGCCGCGCCAGGAAGAGTTGGTTGAGGAATCCCTGCTGCGTGCGGTCGGCGACCTTCGGGAAGTTCGAGACGTCTTGGAGCGTGGCCGCGGCGATGCCGATGTCTTCGTCCGCGAACCCACTCCACTTGGTCGCGCAGAACACGAACCGGTAGTCGTTCGCCATGGTGCGCACGTTGCCGGCGTTGACCTCGCCCTGATCGCCGAGCAAGCCGTGCCCGTAGATCGCACCGCGCCCCGGCGTGACCGGGTCGTTGCCGTCGGCCGACACCGATCGAGGAATGTTGCAGATGAACTGGGCGGTGAAGTCCCCGTTGCGGACTGGCAACGCGTCGACGCCCGCGTTGGGCGCGTAGTTGAACTTGTTGCCGGGTGAGCCGTCGCCGGTGAGGTAGTTCGGGACGGTGAACGTACCGGTGACGCGACGGAAGATTCGGTCGTCGACGTTGTCCTGAACGTTGGTGACGTTGAACGCGGGTGCACCGCCGTTGAGACCGGCGAATGCTTCGTCGCGGATGTGCAGCATGCGACCCGCAAGGTTCTGCTGGCTCGCGACGGTGAAGTCCCACGCCAGATCGAGCTTGGAGCGGTCCACACCGAACCGGCCGAGATCCGAGAACAGGCTTTCGAAGTGCGGACGGCGGGCTTCGATCGCGGGCGTGAACGTGGGAATGTCGTCGCGGTAGAGCTGGAAACCGCGCTCGGGCGCAATCGCCGCGCCCGCCGCGTCACGCAGACCGCGCATCGCGACGATGAACCGATGGCCCTCGGGCAGGTTCTTCGCCACGCGCACGATGAGCGACGGTTGACCGACAGGGTCCGCCTGACCGTCGAGTTCCGACCAGATGGGCCACTGCTCACCGGTGACCGCGTCGAGGAGCACGATCGGTTGATCGGTTTTGAGCGACGATCCGATGTCGGTGATCGGCGCGGCACCCGTCTTGGCGAGATCGAGTCCCGGAACGTAGGTGATGATCATCGCACCGGGACTGAACCCGTCGTTGCGGTTCCACTCAGTCGGGTCGATCGACACATTGCTCGAGTTCGACGGCATGGACGCAACATCGAAGTGCACGCGTCGGCCGGTCGCGCTCGACGCGTCGGCCACGGTGAAGAAATCGTTCGGGAACGGCATGAGACACTTCTTGGCCGCGATCGGGTCACACCGATCGGCCGTCGCCAGGTCCACGTTCGGCTCCCACGAGACGCTCGCGTACCCGCTCTCGCGACCCGTGCCGTCGCGCTTGTCGGCGCGGGCCTTGATCGTGACGAGACCGGGCGTGAGGTCCGCGGCGTGGAGTTGCGCGGTCGCGCCGTGCACGTCGCGCGTGAGCCGACTGCCGGGGAGACTCGTGGTGGCGGTCGGGTCCGGCCACCCCGCGATGACCCATACCTTGAGCGTGGCGGGATCGAGGTTGGCGTCGAGGCGCACGTCGATCGCGACGTCGCCGGTTGCCGGCGCCTGCGAGGCGTTGACCGGCGAAACCACACGCACTCCCGATGGCTCCGCCGGGCCGTGCCCGGGGAACCACTGACCCGGCACCTTGCACGCGGAGAGCACCAACGCTCCGACCACCACGAGCACCCATGACCGGTATGCATTCTTCCGTTTTGTCACGAAGCCTCCCCCAGCGTCCGGGCAGGGTACCCGTCTCAGGAGGGTTCCGTCACCGGGCGTGCCACTCGGGATTGCGGCCTTCGCGGCGGGCCGCGAAGCCTTCGGCCGCGTCCGCAGTGGCGCCCACGATACGCCGCATCGACTCGCCCATCCGTAACGCGTCCTCCCACGGCAGGTGCGGACCACGCGCGGCCATCTCCTTCGTGGCGCGTTGCGCGAGAGGTGCGCGCGCGACCAGCCGAGCGGCAAGTTCGTGCGCCTGTGCCATCAACTCGTCGCGCGGTACCACGCGCCAGACCAACCCGATCTCCTTCGCAGTCAGCGCGTCGATCCGTTCTCCGGTGAGCAACATCTCCATCGCGTTCGACCACCCCACCCGACCCGGGAGTCGCATCGCGCCCACGATCGTCGGCACGCCGAGACCCACCTCCGGAAATCCGAACTCCGCATCGTCGGCCGCGATCACGAAGTCGCACCGCAAGACGGAGGTGAGTCCGTAGCCGAGGCAGTATCCGGGCACCGCCGCGATGGTCGGCTTCCAGATCTCCATCCCACTCTCGAACGAGTTGATCGTCGGGATCTCCCAGAAGCTGCCCGACCATTCGCCGACGGAACTGGTTCCGTCCTTGAGGTCCGCGCCCACACAGAAGGCGCGTCCGGCGCCGGTGACGATTCCGACCCACGCATCTTCGTCGGCGCGAAACCGTTCCCACGCCGCGTTGAGATCCTGGCGCAGCTCGCCGTTGATCGCATTCAGAGCGTGAGGACGGTGATACGTGATCGTCGCGACGTGGTCGTCGCATTCGTAGAGGACGGTGTCAGCCATGGCGTCAGCATCGCACCAACCGACGCGTCGCGCGCTCGGCATACCGCGGCGCCAAGATGTGGCGTGAGTCCGTCGGCCAGGCAGCGATGCCCCGCCTCGTTGGGATGAAAGCGATCGGTGGTGAAGAACGCCTCGCCGCGCGCGCGGAACATCTCGTTGATGGGGCGACTCGCGCCGACGTACGCCGCGCGCGCGGCTGGGTGGGTGGCTC
>JANYLF010000142.1 GCA_025357995.1 Acidimicrobiia bacterium
GCACCACCGGTCGAGACCCGCAAGGCTGTCGCCGGGATCGGGTTGACGGTCTCGGCGATCATCCTGCTGGTCGTGCTGCGTCCGTCGATCGCGGTGACCGTCGCGATCATCGTTGGCTTGATCTTCACGATCATGCTGCACGAGTGGGGTCACTACATCGCCGCCAAGAAGTCGGGGATGAAGGTGACCGAGTTCTTCCTTGGGTTCGGCCCGCGGGTCTGGTCGTTCCGCAAGGGTGAGACCGAGTACGGCATCAAGGCGATTCCGGCCGGTGGCTACGTGCGGATCATCGGGATGACCAACCTCGAGGAGGTCGACCCCGAGGACGAGGACCGCACCTACCGACAGGCGACGGTCGGCAAGCGTCTGATCACCGTCCTCGCCGGCATCATCGTCAACCTCTGCATCGCGCTCGTCTTGATCTACACGCTGCTTGTGTTTCACGGTCCCGAGAACGTCTCCACCGTGATCGATCGAGTCTCGAAGGGGTCGCCGGCGGCCGCGGCCGGAATCCGGTCCGGTGACCGGGTCGTGGCGATCAACGGCACACGGATCCGCACATGGGAACAGATCGGAAAGATCGTGCAGCCGAGCGCGGGCAAGACGCTTGCGATCACGGTCGCACAGCGTGGGCAGACGCGCACGGTCAGCGCGACGCCCAAGTTGATCGACGGTGCGCCGCGTGTCGGTATCACGGGCAGCATCGTGAATGACCCGGTCGGCCCACTTGCGGCGGTACCCGAGACGTTCACCACGTTCGGCAGCGGCGTCAGTAAGACGGTCGGAGCTCTCGGGAAGGTGTTCTCGGCAAGTGGCATCGAGCGCTACGGCAAGACGGTCTCGAACTCGAAAGGCGGCTTCAGCGAGCAGGAGCGGCCGCGTTCAGTGGTCGGCATCGTCGCCGACGGCGGCTCCATCGTCGGCGGGAATTGGTGGATACTGATCGCCCTCCTCGCTTCGATCAACGTCTTCGTGGCGCTGTTCAACCTGTTGCCGCTCCCGCCGCTCGACGGTGGTCACGCGGCAGTGGCCGTGTACGAAGGCATCGCGTCGAAGCTGGCGCGCCGGCGCGTGCGCGTCGACTACCAGAAGCTCATGCCGGTGGCCGCCGCCGTGGTGGTCGTGATCTTGATCTTCGGTCTCTCCACGATCTATCTCGATCTCCGCAGCCTGTAGTCCTTCCCGATCTGTGAGGATGTTGGGGAGATCGGGAGTGTGGGCCGGGGCTCCGGCCCGGTCACCCCTATCCTCGCGGTCATGACCACGCCCCGCCGGGAAACTCGTCAGGTGGTCGTCGGTCGTCCGCCGGGCCCGACGGTTTCGGTCGGGGGCGACGCGCCGGTCTCGGTGCAGTCGATGACGACCACCAAGACCGCCGACGTGGAAGGCACGCTCGCGCAGATCTACGCGCTCGCGGCGGCGGGCTGCGACATCGTGCGGTGCACGTGCAACGAAGAGGAAGCCGCCGAGGGACTCGCGCAGATCGTGCCCCGGTCGCCGGTGCCGATCATCGCCGATATTCATTTCCAGTATCGGCTCGCACTGGCCGCGATGGAAGCGGGCGTCCAGGGCCTGCGGCTCAACCCGGGCAACATTCGCAAGCCCGCGCACATCAAGGCGGTGGCCCAGGAAGCGAAGGATCGCGGGCTGCCGATCCGCATCGGCGTGAACGCGGGCTCGCTCGATCCCGACATCGCGCAGCAATACGGCATCACGCCGGAAGCGTTGGTGGCGTCGGCCCAGCGTGAGCTCGCGCACTTCGCCGAAGTCGGTTTCGACGACGTCAAGATCTCGGTGAAGGCCAGCAACGTCGCGTTGATGATCGACGCGTACCGGCTGCTCTCGGAGACCGTCGACTACCCGCTGCACCTCGGCGTGACCGAAGCCGGACCGCCGCCCGCCGGACTCGTGAAGTCGACGGCGGGCATCGCAACGCTGCTTGCCGAAGGTATCGGTGACACGATTCGCTTCTCACTCACCGCCGACCCGGTCGAAGAAGCACGCGCCGGGCGTACGCTGCTCGAGGCGTTGGGCCTTCGCGAACGGCGCGGACTAGATCTCATTGCGTGTCCGAGTTGTGGGCGCGCCGAAGTCGATGTCATCAAGGTCGCGGGCGATGCGATGGCCGCGCTGAGCGAGTTGAACATTCCCCTCCAAGTCGCGGTGATGGGATGCGTGGTGAACGGTCCCGGCGAGGCTCGCGAGGCCGACCTCGGCATCGCCGCAGGTCGCGGTCGCGGCCACCTGTTCGTGAAGGGTCAGGTCGTGCGCGTCGTGCCCGAGGCCGAGATGGTCGACGCGCTCGTCGCGACGGCGAAGCAGATCATGGACGAGGGTATCGACGCGGTGATCGCATCGGCGGATGCCGGCGCGGCCGCGGAAGCCGAAGCGGTGCGGGTCGAACTCATCACCTCGCAGGGCGTCGACGCGAACCACGACGCGGAGAAGATCGAGCGCATTCGCGAACTCGCCGCGGAGTAGTCCACCTCCTTTAGCCGCGGTTCAGGTGCCAGTCCCGGCGGCGGGCGGCGAGGCCGGTGAGCTGAGCGTCGTGCAGCCGTTCGGCGCGTAGGCGATCGACGAGCTGGTCGTCGATCGGGGTCAGCGCGTCCTCACCGAGCACCCAGGCGAGCAGGTGATCCGCGAGCGCGGGATTGCGCGGAAGCGCGGGACCGTGCAGATAGGTGCCGAGGAGGTGGTCGGCGAGCACACCGTCGACACCGTCCACTCCGTTGCCGCGGCCCACGGTCACGCGCCCGAGGGGCGTGACGCCGGGACCGAGGGTGGTGCGACCACCGTGGTTCTCGAAGCCGGTGAGGATCGGCAGCCCGGTGCTTGCGTCGGGCTGCACGACGCATTCGCCGATCAACCGCCCGTCGCCGGACCGCGTCGAGAGATCGACCAGACCGAGCCCGTCGAGGATTCGACCACCACTGGCCTCGTAGGTGGATCCGAGGAGCTGCAATCCCGCGCAGACGGCAAACACGACGGCGCCGTGGGCGCGCGCCGCATCGATCGCCAAGCGTGACGCGCACATGCCGGCCGCGGCCATGACTTGCGCGTCGTCCTCGCCGCCACCGAAGAGGTAGATGTCGAGCGACGCGGGGATGGGCTCACCCGCGGCGACTTCGACGAGTTCGGCCTCGATGGCTCGTCGGCGACAGCGTTCGACGAGCACCACCGCGTTGCCACGGTCGCCGTAGGTGCCGAGCAGTTCCGGGAAAACGAGCCCGACGCGGACCGCGGAGTCGCGCGTCACCACGATTCCCGCGTGAGATGGGTGAACTGGGTGTAGGAGGCGATGATGTGGACCTCGCCAACGAGTCGCGCCGCGGCGCGCAAGGGGTCCGGTTCCACGATGTGGTCGACGCCGCCGTAGTCGAGCCGCACCGCAACGTCGAGCGCGCGCTCGCCGCTTGCCGCGACGGCTTTGTCGCGCAACAACTCGTAGGGAACGTCCCACAGCCACGATGGGTCGCGGCCGTCGGCGATGTGCGCGTTCACCGCGAGTACGACTGCGCCGGCGCGCGGTTCGAGCCACCGCAAGACCTCGGTCCACCCGGCCGGGTTCTTCGCGAGCAGCACGCGCGCATCGCGACCGTCGGACAGCCGGCACGTGGAGAACCGACCCGATACGACCTCGACGGCGCGCATACCGCCTAACGCCCGCGTGACATCGGCGTCGAAGTATGCGATCGCGGTCGTGAGTGCGAGCGCCGCGTTCATGCGGTTCCAGTCCCCGGGGAGTTGGAGCGCGAGTTCGACATCACCCTTGGGTGTGACGAGCGTGTCGCCATCGAGGCGATACGCCGACGCGGGTTGCGTGAACCCGCAGTGGTCGCAGTGAAACGCGTCGGTCGACCAGGTGAGCAGGCCCGCACACTCGGGACACGTCGCGGCATCGGAGCGCCACGGCGCGCCGAGCGCCACCCAGGTGACGTTCGCATGCGCCCCGACGGACCACACCACGTGCGGATCGGACGCATTCGCGACTACGGCGATCTTCGGGTGCGTGTCGGACACCACGCGCCAACGGGTCGCGATGCTGCGCACCTCGCCGAAGCGGTCGAGTTGGTCGCGCGTCAGATTGCCCAGGATGAGCACTTCCGCGTCGAGCGGATCGACAACTTTGGGCACCCAGCGTTCGTCGACTTCGAGGATTGCCACGTCCGGTTCGGGGTCGCGGCCGAGCGCCGCGGCGACACCCGCAGGCATGTTCGCCCCGGTGTGGTTCGTCACGATCGGCGTTCCGCACGCGCGGAGCGCTTCGGCGAGCAGGCGAGTCGTCGTGGTCTTGCCATTGGTGGCCGAAACGATCGCGACGCGGCGACCGCGAGCGACTTCGGTGAGTAGCTGGGGGTCGATCGCGAGCATGACGCGACCGCTCACCTGGGTTCCCGCACCGCGCCCGGTCGCGCGGGACACCCACCCGGCGGCCCGCCCGGCCAGGAGCGCGGCCGCGGTCCTCATGCTTTTTCGCACCAGTACGCATCCACGCGGTAGGGGATCGGGATGTATTCCTTGCCGGCGGTGGTGGGATGCTGGGCGAGGAGGTCGCGGACTTCGTTGAGCACGGCTTGCCTCGGCGCATCGTCGAGCACGGCGACATGGCTGACCGATTGGAATCGTCCGACGACGTCGTCGACCGTGAGCAATTGCTCGTGCTGAAACGTGGTTCCGTGCAGAGGCCCGAAGTAGGGAGTCTCGGTGAATGCCGTTTCGCGCCACTCCTCGTGCTCGCGCCACGGTGCGTTCTTCTCCACCCGATCCATGATGGACCAGAGTGCGTCGACATGATCGGCGGAACGGTCCCGCGCATTCCACACCAGCCCGAGTCGACCGTGCGCGCGCAGCACCCGCGCCGCCTCCGCCAGCGCGACGGGCGCGTCGAACCAGTGGAATGCCTGAGCGACGGTGATGGCGTCGAAGCTCGCGGCGCGAAACGGCATGAGTTCCGCGGTACTCGACACAATCGGTATCGCGGGGCTGGTCCGATGCAGGACCGCACGCATTCCGTCGACCGGTTCCGACGCGGTCAGGCGCGCGGCGAGTGGCTCGAGTAGCCGCGTGAACTTGCCGGTGCCGGCGGCGAGATCGAGCACGTCACGACCCGGCGCGATGTCGAGATGCTCAGCGAACCAGGCGATGCAGTCGGGTGGGTAGCTCGGTCGCGCTTGCTCGTAGACCTCGGCCTCGCGGTCGAATCCGGAGTCGGCGACACGATGCACGGGCACGGCGCCATGATGGCACTTCACGGCCGACCCACCGGGGGGATCAGAGTGGCTTCGTGGCTTGAAGCGTGCGCGGCTTCGACGCTTGGAGGGTGTAGGTGCACGCCAGCCGTTCGGGCCGATCGATCAACTCCCATTCACCGAGCGGCGGGACCTCGTGCATCACTCCATCCAACGCGTTCCACGGAACGGTGGTGTGCTCGCGGAGGAGATCGAGCCGGAGCCCCGATCGAAGCACGGCGGACACGACTTCGCCGATGCTCCAGTTCCATTGGAACGTCGTTGGGTGTGCGAGCCGTGTGCCGTCGCCCTCGTAGCTGATGGGTTCCTCGAATCGAGTTGCCCCCGTCCTGCCAAACGTCGGCCATTCGATCGCGATGACTCCGTCGTCGCGCTCATCGTCGACACTCAGCAACATCGGGTGACCCTCCCGCAGATGCAGTCGGCCTCCCGGTCGCAGGAGACGCGCGACCACCTCCGCCCACGCTTCGACGTCGGGTAACCAGCAGAGAGCGCCGATCCCGGTGAACACGAGATCGAACTGCTCCGCACCAAGCACGTCGACCGCGTCGTACAGCTCGCCGAGGACGAATCTCGCGGTTGATGCCGCGCGATCGGCGAGTGCGCGCGCGGCGGCGACCGCGGCGGGAGAGAAGTCGTACCCCACCACCGACTTCGCTCCCAGGCGATCGAGTGAGATCGTGTCGGTCCCGATATGGCATTGCAGGTGGACGACGTCGAGCCCGGCGAGGTCGCCGAGTCCTGGCACATCGAACCTCACGACGCGGCTCAGATGCGCGGAATCGTCGAATTGTGCGAGCTCGTAACCGTCCGGGCCGATGTGGATCGGTACCCGGTCCTCCCAGTTTGCGAGGTTCGCGCGGCGTTGTTCGTCCAGGGGCATGCGGGCCGTGATGCCAGCCATGGCGGTTCGTTTTCGCGCCGCGCTGATCCGCGAGAGACTGCGCGAGCGAAGACTCAGCACGCCAAGTCCTGGAGGAACGATGAGCGACGGGTGGTTGGACGCAACGGCGCAGGCGGAGCTGGTGCGATCGGGTGAAGTCAAGCCGCTCGAGCTGGTCGAGGACGCAATCGCGCGGATCGAATCGCTGAACCCACAGCTCAACGCAGTCGTGCACACGAACTTCGAGCGGGCACGTCATGCGGCCCGCGGTGAGCTGCCCGACGGACCGTTCCGCGGCGTGCCGTTCCTCATCAAGGACGCGGTCTGTCACGAGGCCGGCGAGCCGTACCACTTCGGCATGCAGGTGCTGAAGGACCTCGCCTGGAAGGCCGATACCGACACCTGGCTCGTCGAGCGTTATCGCACGGCAGGGTTCATCTCGCTCGGCCGCACGAACACGCCCGAGATGGCGAGCACGGTGACGACGGAACCGGTCGCGTACGGCGCGGCCCACAACCCGTGGGATCTCACCCGTTCGACGGGCGGCTCGAGTGGTGGTGCCGCGGCTGCCGTGGCATCCGGCATGGTCGCCGCCGCGCACGGCAACGACATGGGCGGATCGATCCGCTTCCCGGCGTCACTCTGTGGTGCGGTCGGTCTCAAACCCACCCGTGCCCGCACGACGCTCGGTCCGGACTTCGGTGAGCTCTGGGGTCCCACTGCGCACGAGCATGTGCTCACCCGCACGGTGCGTGACACCGCGGCGATTCTCGACGCGGCCGCGGGCGCGGGCGTCGGCGATCCGTACGAGATTGCGCCGCCGGCGCGTCCGTATGCTCGGGAAGTGGGTGCGGATCCTGGCCGCCTCCGCATCGGGTTCCGCACGCTGCGCTGTGATGGAACCGGTGAATCGCACGCCGATGTTGTCACCGCGGTGCAGAACGCCGCGAAGCTCTGCGAATCGCTCGGTCATCACGTCACCCAAGAGGCCGTGCCCGCACTCGACGACGCGCGCCTCGGTGACGCGCTGCCGGCGCTCTGGGCCGGAGTGATCGCCCGCGAGGTGCAGCGATGGGGCGAAATCATCGGCCGACCGATCGAGTCCAGCGAGATCGAGCCATTGAACCAACAGCTCGTCGCACTGTCCGAGAGCGTGAGCGCGACGGGCTATCTCGCCGCACTCGAGGGGATGCAGAACTGGGCTCGTGGCGTGGCCGCGTGGTTCGCGGACTTCGACGTCTTGATGCTGCCGACCGTCCCCGAGCCCGCCTTCCCGTTGGGTCGGATCAACGCAGCCGCACCCGAACCGTTCCTCCAACTCCTCGATGCGGGCGCGCTCATCACGTTTACGTTGCCGTTCAATGCGACCGGCCAACCCGCCATTTCGGTGCCACTTGGTATGAGTCGCGACGGATTGCCGATCGGGGTGCAGCTGATCGCGCCGTTCGGTCGAGAAGACGTCCTCATCCGTCTGGCGTCACAGCTCGAGGCCGCCGAACCCTGGGCCGGCCGCCGCCCGCCCGTTTCCGCCGCCTGACTCAGAGGTGCAGGCCGCACTCGGTCTTGTCGAGACCGGCCCAGCGGCCGGCGCGTGAGTCTTCGTCGACGCCGACGGGCCGCGTGCACGGCCAGCAACCGATGGAGTCATAGCCGCGTTCGGCGAGCGGGTGCATCGGGAGGTCGTGGTCCTTCACATATCCGGCGACATCCGCGTCTGACCAACCCGCGATGGGGTTGAGCTTCACGAGCCCGCGGCTCACGTCGTAGCTGACGAGCGACGCGTTGGCGCGGGCCGCGCTCTCCGCGCGACGGAGTCCGCTCATCCAGGCTGCCTTGCCTTCCAGGGCGCGGCGCATCGGCTCGACCTTGCGGACGCGACAGCACGCGTCGGGATCGTTGTGCCAGAGGTCGTCCATGTCGCGCTCTGGCCGGACCACGTTGAGGTTGAGGCCGTAGCGCGCCTTCACCTGCTCCACATACCAGAGCGTTTCCGCGAAGTGGTACTGCGTGTCGAGGAAGGCGACTTCAACGTCCGGGACGGTCTTGTACACGATGTCGATGAGGACACAGTCCTGAAACGACGCGGCCAAGACGAGATCGGTGCCGTAGCGGTCGTACGCCCACGCCACGAGTGCGGACGCGGGACGTGACGAGAACCGTCGATCGATCTCGGCGAGCTCGTCCAGGTCGGGGATGACCGGAGCGGTGCCGATCGATACCGGGGTCGACAGGGGGGAGGTGGTGGTGGTGCTCACGTCGCACACTCACTTTCGCCGACCTGCGATTCGTAGGGCCCGGTCTCGTCGAAGTCCACGTAGAAGCTCGGGTCGTCCTCGGGCGTGGGGAACACATCGAGATCCTTCAACGTGGTGCCGACACCAGCCGCGCCACCCGACCGGTCGAGCCAGTCACGGAACGTCTCGCCCGCGGTCCGCTCGCCCGCGAACCGACCGACGACACGCACGACCGCTTGCGAAGCGGTCTTGGCCGGAACCTTGGTGGCCTTCTCTCCGAACTGGACCTCCATCTGGCCCACGCGGCCACCGAGGAGCATCTGGTATCCCGGCGCCGCGCGCCCGTGCGCTCGGCGTTCGAATCCCATGAAGCCGATGTCGGAGATGTGGTGCTGGCCACACGAGTTGGTACAGCCCGAGATATTGACGCGCACGCCGCCGACCTCAGCGAGGCCGGCTTCGTCCAGTGCGCGGTCGATGTCGTTGGCGAGGCCGCGCGACTGCGTGACCGCGAGATTGCACGTGTCGGCACCGGGACAGGACACGACGTCGCGCGACATCTCGGCGCCGGCCCGGTGCATGTCGGCGTCGACCAAGCGGTCGTAGAGCGGCGCGAGTTGATCGTCGCGCAAACCGCGCAGCACGAAGTTCTGCCGGTTGGTGATGCGAATCTCCACGTCGAACTCGCGCTGAATGTCGGCCAGTTGGCGGAACTGCGTCGTGGTGATGTCGCCGAGCTTGCAGTGCGCATAGGCGCTCACGGTGCCGTTGGCGCGGCCGCGCACCACGTTGGCCAGCTCCCACTTGCGGTACGGGTCGAGGCCGGAGAACTCGATCGGCACCCCACCGTCGGCGACCACCTCGGTCCCCATGCCAGCGGGCGCGTCACCCGACTCCGCCACGATCGTGGGCACGCCACCCGGATAGGTGGCCGACGCACGGAGGAACTTGCGCTCCTTGATGATCCGCTCCCGCAACTCGTCGATACCCATCGTGTCGACGAGCCACTTCATCCGGGCGCGCAGTTTGTTGTCGCGGTTGCCGAAATGATCGAACGTGCGCAGCGTGGCTTCGATCGTGGCGAGGAGATCTTCACGGCTCGTGAACTCCTCCAGCGCTTGTGCGGGGTGGGGGTTCGCACCGAGACCGCCCGCGAGGAACACGCGAAAGCCGGGCTCGACCGTGCCGTCCTCACGCGGGCGCGAGACGCCGACCACGCCGACGTCGTTGAACATCGCCTGACCGCAATCGGTTGCGCACCCGCTGAAGTTGATCTTGAACTTGCGGGGCATGCGCTGCGACAGCGGGTTGCGCAGGAACCATTGGAACGTGGCTTCGGCCCACGGCGAAATGTCGAGCACCTCGTACGGGCACGCGCCGGCGAGGTGACAACCGGCAACATTGCGCACGGTGTCGCCGCACGCTTCGCGGCTGGTGAGTCCGACGGACGCGAGCATCCGGAGCACTTCGGGTGTGTCGCGCAGCTCGACGAAGTGGAATTGCGCGTTCTGGCGCGTGGTGAGGTGTCCCCACCCGCGCGAGTACGTCTCCGAGATGGACGCCAACATCTCGAGTTGGGTCGCATCGATGCGGCCGTACGGGATCTTCACCCGCACCATTTGGTTGGTGCCGCCCTGGCGCTGACCGTAGATGCCCTGATTCAGCCGACTGACGCGGAACACGTCCTCGTCGAGGGTGCCCGCGAGGTACTCGTCGACCGCGGTGGAGAACCGGACGATCTCGTCGTTGATCTCCGGATCGAGCGGGCGGGCTCGCAACTCGTCGAGATTGATGGCCATCGGTGTCCTTCGGAGAAGGCCCGGCAGTACGCGTCCGCCGGTCCCGGTCGGGGATTGCAGGAGGGCGGTCGGGGTGTTCGGCGTCGGGTCAGACGCGAATGCCGCCCACGGCGCTACACAGCTCGTCACGGACCTCGTGGGGGGTCACGCCTTGAGCGATGCTCGGTGCACCGTGGGTTCGAATCACGGTATTCACACTACCTGGCTGCCGATTGAAATACCAGTGGATAGGTCGGAATACTTTCCGACTGTGACGCCCGGCTTTTGGGGAATTCGACCTGCGGAAATGGGCCAATTCGAGGGTTCGAACGCCACTCCCTTGACGACGAGGGTAGAACGGTCCTGTGATTCGAGGCGAACGATCCCGACGTGAGGCTCTTGCGGCTATTGCCGCGTTCGGGGCGGCGGCCGCGCTCGGAGTCGGCACCGCCGGCGCCAGCGACCGCCATCGCCAGCATCGTCACGGGCATCATCACGCTCGATTCGGACCCGGTGATCGCCCCTTCCCGCGCCTGGCGGAAGCCACCGATACCCTCCCGATGATTCAACACATCGTCGTCGTGATGATGGAGAATCACACGTTCGACAACTACCTCGGCACCCTCGGACGGGGTGACGGGCTCGAACTCGACCGAGACGGTCGCCCGACCGCGGTCAGTCTCGATCGCAACGGGTTGGCGGTGCGCTCCTTCCACATGCCGTCCACGTGCCAGCTCGATCACTTGCCGAGCAACGCGTGGAATGCCAGTCACATCTCCTTCGGACCGAACGGCGACAACCGCGGATTCGTCCGCGGTTGCGGTCCTGTCGCGATGGGCTACTTCGACGAAGGCGATTTGCCCTTCTACCACTCGTTGGCGAGCACGTTCCCGATCTGTGACCGCTGGTTCGCATCGTGTCTCGCGCAGACCTACCCAAACCGCAAGTACTTGATGGCCGGTACCTCGAGCGGTCAGATCAACACGAGCTTCTCGGAAATCGGTCAAGCGCCGCCGCCGAATGGAACGATCTTCGAACGTCTCAACGCGCACGGGATCAGTTGGCGCAACTACGCGACCAACCTTCCCCAGGTCGCGCTCTTCCCGCCGGTCTGGCAAGGAAATCCGAACTCGGTCACGACGATGGACGCCTTCTTCGCAGACGCGGCAGCGGGGACACTTCCGAGCTTCGCCCTCGTCGACCCCGACTTCATCGACGACGGGTCGGAGGAGAACAACGCCGATGTGCGCGTCGGCGAGGAGTTCGTCGCGCGCGTCGTACGCGCGGTGATGGAAGGACCGGGCTGGCCGAACACGATGCTGATTTGGACCTACGACGAGGGCGGCGGCTACTACGACCACGTTCCACCCCCGCCGGCGATCGCACCCGACTCGACCCTGCCGTTCATCAATCCGGCCAAGGATCAACCGGGTGGGTTCGATCGCTACGGGTTCCGCGTGCCGGCCGCGATCGTTTCGCCGTTCGCGCGGAAGAACTACGTGTCGCACGTAGTGCACGACCACACGTCGGTGCTCAAGCTGATCGAGACGAAGTTCAACCTCCCGGCGTTGACCTATCGGGACGCGAATGCGAGCAACCTGCTCGACGCCCTCGACCTGGATGCGAAGCGCCCCGCGTTCCTGGAACCGACGGTGCTGGCCGCAGCGCCGGGCCGCACGGCGTGCGCCGAAGGGTCGCCCGGGCCGCTTCCTCCGGGAGCCGACCCTTTGAGTCCCATTCCGTCATGAGCTGACGCTGCGCGCGGGTCGAACGCGCAGAGTGGCGTCGGCGGGTCGCGATCCGTAGCATTGGGCACCGGTCGAGGGGGCTCCATGCACGGGATTCGAACTGGCGTCATTGGCGCGACGGTGCTCGCGCTCGGACTCGCATGGGGGACGCCCGCCATCGCGGCGAACTCGGGCGCGGCGAACTCGCGCGCGGCGAATTCCGGTGTCACGAACTCCGGTGCCGCGGGTTCCGGTGCGGCGAAGGCCTCCAAACCCAAGGTGCTCCTGGTCGGGAGCTATCACGGGAGGTCCGGTGACTACACCGACATCCAGTCGGCGGTCGACGCGGCCAAGCCGGGAGACTGGGTACTCGTCGGTCCCGGCGACTACCACGAGCGCGCGGACTACCGCCACGACGGCAGTGCCACCGGGGCCGGAGGCGCGGTGCTTGTCACCACGCCGGGTGTGCATCTGCGCGGCATGGATCGCAACGCCGTTGTGGTCGACGGCACCAAGCCGGGAGCGCCGAAGTGTTCCTCCGCGCCGAACGATCAGGACCTCGGGCCGCGCGATGCGGCCGCCGCGCCGGTCGGACGCAACGGTGTCTTCGTCTCGAAGGCCGACGGGGTCTCGATCGAGAATCTCACGGCATGCAACTTCCTCGACGGACGCGGCGGTGGGAACCAGATCTGGTTCAACGGCGGCGACGGCAGCGGAAGCGTCGGGATGGGTAGCTTCCGCGGCGACTATCTCACCGCGACCACGAGCTACTTCCAGGACGGTCACCCGAAGGGGTCGTACGGGATCTTCGCGTCGAACGCAGGTGGCCCGGGCGTCATCGACCACAGCTACGCCAGCAACATGTCGGACAGCTCCTACTACATCGGTGCGTGTCCCGATTGTCAGACCACACTGATCCGCGCGCACGCGCAGGGTTCCGCGCTCGGGTACTCCGGTACGAACTCGGGCGGCCGTCTGACGATCGTCGCGTCGGAGTTCGACCACAACAAGACGGGGATCTCCACCAACAGCCAGAACAACGACGACGCGCCGTCGCCGCAAGATGGTGCGTGCCCGGTGGGTGTGTCCACCACGAGCGCGATCGGGTCGTGCACGTTCTTCGTGCTGAACAACATCCACGACAACAACAATCCGAACGTTCCCAGCGCCGGCAGTGCCGACCTCGGCCCAGTGGGAACCGGCATGGTGCTCGCCGGAGGTCGTCACGACACGCTTGCGTACAACCGCGTGGTGAACAACGGCGCGTGGGGATTGCTCCTCGTGCCGTTCCCGGACACCAGTACCAACCCGCCGCCGGTCGCGAACTGTGCGGGCGGGGTGGACCATCCCGGAGACCTCCTCGGCGCGCTCGGCGTCACGTGTTTCTTCGACGATTTCGCGAACGAGATCGTCGGCAACGCGATGGGGAACAACGGGTTCTTCGGGAACGCGACAAACGGTGACTTGGCCGACCTGAGCGGACAACACGACGTGGGGAACTGCTGGCACGACAACACAAACCCGGCCGGGGTGTCGTCGAGTCCGGAGAACCTGCAAACCACGCACGGCACGTGCGGGGTGCCCAACGCGGGCGCCGACATTCTGAGTCCGCTTTCGCTCCAGGTCATCTGCGACACCGAAGCATTCGGACCGTGTGCCACCACACCGGATCAGAACTACCCTCGCAAAACCCAAACGACGCTGACCCCGCTTCCTAGTCAGCCGACGATGCGGAACCCGTGCCTCGGGGTACCGAGGAATCGGTGGTGTGGCGACGGCGACGAGCGGTCGGACTTCGTCCGCAACGTGCTGGTCCCCGGTGAAGCCGGCGGTCTCGCGCCCACGACGCACAGCACCGATCAGATTCCGTTGTACGACGGCCTCACGCCGAAGTTCGACCAGGTGAGTAACGACGACCTCTCCACGTACTTCAAAGACGAATCGATGGGTGATGCCGGCGGTACTCCCGAGACCACGCCGCGCGGCAATGGTCTGCGCATCACGCGCGATTCGTTCGGCGTCCCCCACATCGTCGGACAAACGCGGTTCGATACCGAGTTCGGTGCCGGCTGGGCGACCGCGGAAGATCGCGGTCTCATTCTCGAGAGACGATCCGTGGCCCCGCTCGTGTCGCGGCGTTGGACGTCCCCGGCCTGGACGCGTTCGGACTCGCGACCAGCTTGCGCCAGTTCACGCCGAGTCAACAGACCGAAGACTTCATCGCGCAACAAGCGGTGGGAGCGCTCGCGGCGACGGGTGCCGACGGTCAGCAGGTCCTCACCGACGTCGACGCGTACGTCACGGGGATCAATGCGTATTACGCGGCGACGGGAAACCCGGCCGCGCCCTGGACGCGCAACGACGTGCTCGCGTCGACGTCACTGATCGGTGCGGTGTTCGGCCGTGGCGGCGGTGCCGAGGTGCGCAACAGCGACGTGCTCGCGAAGCTCCGCGCGCAGCTCGGCGACGCGGCGGGAACCGGCGTGTTTCGCGATCTGCGCGCCGCGCAGGACCCGGAAGCGCCGGTGACCACAACCGAGACGTTCAACTACGACCCGGTGCCCACCAAGGCGACGCCCGGCAGCGCTGTCATCGACGCCGGTTCGGTCCGAGGCCTCTCCGCGCTCGCACCGGTCCGGCACATGTCGAACGCTCTCCTGATCGGTCGCCATCGCACCGCGGATCACCGCGCGGAAGCCGTGATGGGTCCCCAGGTGGGGTACTACTACCCCGAGATCCTGATGGAAATGGACCTGCACGGGGGAGGACTCGACGCGCGCGGCGCGTCGTTCCCCGGAACGTCGATCTACGTCGAACTCGGCCGTGGCAAGCAATTCGCGTGGAGTGCGACTTCGTCGGAATCCGATAACACCGATCAGTTCCTCGAGCAGCTGTGCAACGTGAACGGAACGGCGCCAACGCGCGACAGCCGGGCCTATCTCTACAACGGCACGTGCACGCCGACGACCGAGTTCGACGCGGGCGTGCTCAGGGGCGCGAATGGTCAACCCGATCAAGAGGTGGTGTTCCAACAGACAGTGCACGGACCCGTCGCCGGAACCGCGACGGTCGCGGGCAAGCCGTACGCGATCAGCACGCTGCGCTCTACGCGTGGTCGCGAGCCGATGAACGCGATCGGTTTCATGGCGTTCAACGAGAACCGCGTCAAGAACGCGAACGATTTCCTCACGTGGGCATCGAAGATCGAATACACGTTCAACTGGTTCTATACGGACCGTTCGCAGCAGGCGTACTTCTCGTCCGGTCGGTTGCCGAAGCGGGCGAAGGGAACGGATCAAAGCCTGCCGACGATCGGCACCGGCCAATGGGACTGGCAGGGATTCCTGTCGCCCGACGAACACCCTCACGCGATCGACCCGTCGTCGGGCTCGTTGTTCAGTTGGAACAACAAGCCGGCGCCCGGCTTCGCCGCGGCCGACGACAACTGGTCGTTCGGTGCGTTCCAACACGTGTCCCTGTTCCAGCCGTTCGCGGCCAACGGTGTGGCGCTGAACGACATTGCCTCGGTGATGAACAAAGCCGCGACGGCGGACGATCGCGCCGTGCTGGTCTGGCCGACCGTCGAACGAGTGTTGGCCGGGAGTCCCGCGCCGGACGCGCGGTCGCAACAAGCGGTGGATCTGATCTCGCAATGGATCGGTCAAGGTGCAAGCCGTCTCGATCGTGACGGCGACGGCAAGGTCGACGCCCCGGGGGCGGCCGTGCTCGACTCCGCATTTCCCAAGGTCGTGGACGCGGTGGTTCGACCCGTGCTCGGCGACCTCACGGGTTCGATTCCGGGCACACGGAACGGCACCGTGATGAAGGACCTCAGGACACTGCTCGGCGATCCCGTGGCGGGTGCGTACATCCGGCGCTACTGCGGCAACGGCGACCTGGCGGTGTGCCGAGCCTCGTTGTGGGCAGCCGTGAAAGCCGCGGCCGATCAGCTCGCGGTGAGTCAGGGCACCGATCCCACGGCGTGGCGATCCAACGCGTCGCGTCAGGGCTTCGCTCCCGGATTGTTGCCCAACACAATCCGCGGCGTGAATCGGCCGACGTTCCAGCAAGTGGTGGAGTTCGACCGCCCGGTGTCGGTCCGGTAGCGCGGAGGCGTAACGTCCGCGACCGTGAGCAAGATCGCGGCGCGCCTCGCCGAGTTGGGAATCGAGTTGCCGGCCGTGTTCCCGCCGGCCGGCAACTACACCGGTTGCTCGCGTTCGGGAAATCTGCTGTACGTCGGCGGACACGGTCCGATCAATGGCGCCGACATTGTCACCGGCAAGGTGGGACGCGATGTCGACCTCGTCGAAGCGCAACGCGCCGCGCGTATGACGGCGCTGTCGATCCTGGCGACGATGCACGAGGAACTGCGTGATCTCGATCGTGTGATCCAGATCGTCAAGGTGTTCGGGATGGTGAATGTGGCGCCGGGGTTCAATCAGACCCCGGCCGTCATCGACGGCTGCTCCGACTTGCTCGTCGAGGTGTTCGGAGACGGGGGTCGCCACACTCGGTCTGCCGTCGGGCTCGCGGAGCTGCCGTTCGACATCGCGGTCGAGATCGAGTTGATCGCCGAGGTCCGGTAACGCATGCCCCGATCGACACGGTCGAAGGAGATCCCCGAACCGACGCCACCCGAAGCGCCGGCCGCGGCCGAACGCCGCACAGCGTTCGATGCGACCGACGAACTGGTCGAGGTCGAGTTCGTCGATCTCGACCAACCCGAGGTGGATGGCTCACACTCGCGGATGGTGCGATGCGAGCTCCGACGAGTGCAGCTCACCGCCGCGAACTTCCGAGCCGCGGTACTGGTCGACGTGTGCTTCGAGCAGTGCGAGCTCTCCGGTGCGGATTTCCACGAGGCGTCGCTCACCCGGGTGGAGTTCCGAAACTGCCGGATGACCGGGATCAATTTCTCTCACGTCGAGCTGCGCCATGTGCGCTGGACCGATTGCAAGCTCGACGACGCGAACCTACGCGCCGCGACCGTCGATCATGGGTGGGCACAAGGATGTTCGTGTGTCGAACTCGACGCGTACGAGGCGCAGCTGACCGCGGTCCGTTTCGACGTCTGTGATCTCACTCGCGCCGACTTCTCGAAGGTGCGCGTGGCCGGACTCGATGTGCGGGGTTCGACGATCGAGTCGATGGGCGGTGCGAGCGGGTTACGGAACCTGACGATCGGCGTGGACGGCGTCGTTCCTTTCGCGCTCAGTGTGTTCGCGGAGACCGGGGTGCGGGTCGACTGACGCCGTGCAACGAGATCACGCGCTGGCGCTGGCGTTGGCGTTCTGCGCGTCGATCGCGTGGCGCACGACGTCTTCCACGTGAGCTTCGTCGATGCCGAGCACGGCACCGATATGGACGGCCCAGATCTCGGCGCGGAGGTTCGTCTCGAAATCGAGCTGCGCGCGAATGTCCGAGCGCGCGGATTGGCGGTTCTGACTCACCATCACGAACGTGGAGAGGAAGATTGCCTCGAGGCTCACGATCATGGTCAGGAGCCCGAACGGATATTTGTCGAACGCGATCGTGGAGCCGAAGATCCCGACGTTGAGCGCCACCCAGATTCCGAACCAGATCGAGTGGAGATACACGAAGTTGAGCGAGCCCGCGAACGAGGTGACGCGGTCGGCCGCCCGATCCTGGGCGCGGAGCAGGGTGCGCACGATCCGGCGTTCGTCCCCAATCCGAGCGGCGACGACGGGAGTGAACAGATGGCCGTCGACCGCGCCGTCGAGCGCGTCGAGACTCTGACACGCGGCACAGTTGGTGTGTTCGGCAGGGTCACGAGTTGTTGGTTCGCTGACGTCGGTCATGGTTGTCCCCCTCAAGTCGCGACCGACGCTACTGATCGCACTCCCAATGGGTCGGTCATGCGGCAGTAGCCTCCGCGACCATGCGAATGTCCTCCCTTTTCGTCCGCACATTGCGGGACGACCCGGCCGACGCCGAGGTCGAGAGCCACAAGCTCATGGTGCGGGCGGGCCTGATCCGGCGCGTCGCGTCCGGGATCTACTCGTGGCTGCCGCTCGGTAATCGGGTCCTGCGCAACGTGGCCCAGATCGTGCGCGAGGAGATGGACGCGGCCGGTGCGCAGGAAGTGAGCCTGCCCATCGCACAGCCACTCGATCTGTGGAAGCAGTCGGGCCGCGACGAGGCGTACGGCTCGATGATGTTCCGGGTGCAGGACCGGAAAGAGAACTGGTACGCGATGGCGCCGACGGCCGAGGAGGTCGTCACCACCTTGGTGGCGGGCGAGTATTCGAGCTACCGAGACCTCCCGGTGAACCTGTACCAGATCAACTGGAAGTATCGCGACGAGCTCCGGCCTCGCTTCGGAGTGCTGCGCGCTCGTGAGTTCCTGATGAAGGACGCGTATTCGTTCGATGCCGACGTCGACGGTTTGCAGGCGAGCTACGACAAGATGTTCGAGGCGTACGGCCGAGTGTTCACGCGCTGTCAGTTGACGTTCCGGTCGGTGAAAGCGCAGTCCGGTGAGATCGGTGGCGACACCAGCCAGGAGTTCATGGCCGTCGCCGCGATCGGCGAAGACGCCTTTGTGTGGTGCGAGCAGTGCGACTACGCGGCGAACACCGAAGCCGCAACGCGGCGCGCGACGCCGGAGCAAACGATTCCCGCTCAGGCACCACGCGAGTCCATGCATACGCCCGACATGCCCGGGATCGATGTGGTTGCCGCACACCTCCGCACGACTGCGGACCAGTTGATGAAGTCCATCGCCTTCGACGTCGACGGCGAGCTCGTGCTCGCGCTCGTGCCGGGCGACCGCGAGGTGAACGAGTTCGCGGTCGCAAGCGCGTATGCACCTCATGCGGTGCGGCTCTACACCGACGCGGATTTCGCGTCGCATCCCGAGATCCCCAAGGGCTACATCGGTCCGGACTTCGAAGGCGCCGCGCGCACCATTGCCGACACCTCGATGCACGTGCCGCACGCATGGGTCACGGGTGCCAACCGCGTCGACCACCACGACCGCAACGTGGAACTCGGCCGCGATTTCACGCCGACCGACTGGGCCGAGATCGTGGTCGTCGAGCCGGGCGACAGGTGTCCGAACTGCGGTGCGCCGTTGCGCATCGACCGCGGCATCGAGGTCGGCCATGTGTTCCAACTCGGCGACAAGTACTCGAAGGCACTCGGTGCGGCGTACGTCGACGAGGCTGGTGATGAGCACCCGATGGTCATGGGCTGTTACGGCATTGGGGTGAGCCGAGTTCTCTCCGCGGTCGTCGAAGAGCACCACGATGAGCACGGCTTGCGTTGGCCGGCGTCCGTTGCTCCATACCAGGTGCACCTCGTCATGCTGCCGGGCCGCGGCGAGACCGCGACCGCGGTGACCGCCGCGGCCGAGGCCCTCTACGAGGGTTTGCG
>JANYLF010000146.1 GCA_025357995.1 Acidimicrobiia bacterium
GGCCGCGGGCGTGATCCGCGGGCGGTTGGAGGTCGCGGTCGAATTGCATGACCGCGGCGAGCATCTGCGGTCAATCGCGGTGCTCGGGTCGTCCGTCCAAGGTGTGCGCGAGACGTTCGACCTCATGCCGACCACCACCGAGGCCGATTGGTCCACCCTCGCGGCGCGTATCGCGCGCATCCCCGAGTGTGTGACGAGTCTGGAGGCCGCGTTCACCGAGGGTCGCCGGCGCGGCGTCGTGGCGTCTTCGCGTCAGGTCGCGGGCGCGATTGCGCAGGTGGAGGTGTGGGCGGGAACGAATACGGGATCCACTCGGCCGTACTTCCACGCGCTCTCCGATCGACTCATGGCGTCGGGCGTGGGACCGTCCTCGTTGCACGATTCGGTCGCGGCAGAAGCGGCCCGCGCGACGGCTGCGCTCGCGTCGTTCACGCGGTATCTCACCGAGGAGTACGCGCCCGATGCCGATGCGCGTGACGCGGTCGGTCCGGAGCGCTACGCGATGGGCGCGCGCGTCTACAACGGAACCCAGCTCGACCTGGCCGAGACCTACGCGTGGGGATGGGAGGAGCTGCATCGCATCGAACACGCCGTCGGCCAAGTGGCCGCGCGGATACTGCCGAACGCGTCCGTCGGCGAGGTGATCCAGTTCTTGGAGACCGATCCGACGCGTGCGATCGAAGGCGAGGACAACCTGCGCGCCTGGCTTCAGGATTTGATGGACCGCACGATCGCGGAGATGAACGGCGTGCACTTCGACATTCCCGAGCCGGTGCAGACCGTCGAGGCGATGATCGCGCCCCCAGGCGGCGCGTCGGCGATGTACTACACCGGACCGTCAGAAGACTTCTCTCGTCCCGGTCGCACGTGGTACCCCACGATGGGCAACACCCGGTTTCCCCTCTGGGGCGAGGTGTCGATCTGTTACCACGAGGGCGTGCCCGGCCATCACCTGCAGGTCGCGCAGGTGCGCTACCTCGCCGACACGTTGACGCGCTTTCAACGCACGCTCGCGTGGTCGTCCGGCCATGGTGAAGGGTGGGCGCTCTATGCCGAGCGACTCATGGGCGAACTCGGATACTTGGAGAACCCCGACTACGAACTCGGCATGTTGCGCGCGCAGGCGATGCGCGCGGTGCGAGTGATCGTCGACATCGGCATGCACTTGGAACTACCAATTCCGACCGGCGAGTCGTACCACCCAGGCGAGCGGTGGACGCCGGCGCTGGCCCTCCCGTTCGTGATCGAACGTGCGATGTTCCCGGAACAGTTCATGCGCTCGGAGGTCGACCGATATCTCGGGATTCCCGGCCAGGCCATCTCGTACAAGGTCGGTGAGCGGGTATGGCTCGAGTGTCGCGCCGACGCCCGCGCGCGCCACGGCGCGTCGTTCTCGTTGAAGGACTGGCACCGCCACGCCCTGAACCTCGGCTCCATGGGCCTCGACCAATTCCGCGCCGAAATGGCGCGGTACTGAGGTTCGGTCAGTTCGAGTGACGTGACACCTGGGTGCGGTCGCGTGCACAAAACTTGACCAACCGCTTTCATCGTGTTCCGCAGTGATGAACCCCGCGGAAGGAGCGGATCACGTGGGCGGATCGCCAAGAAAGACGATGATCAGAGAGACCACAGTCAAGGGCCCGGCAAGCCCAATGGTCCACGCCGCGAACGTCGCCACCCGAGTCGCTCGGGTACCGGATCGCGTCGAGACCATCAGGAGGCCGAACGCCGGGCCCAAGAACAGCAAGACAGGTATCCACACCTGTTCCGCAGTGAACACGTAGGGGCTCAGTGCCAGCGCGATCGTGACGAACACATCAAACGCCACGACCGCCAACGCAACGAGTCCCACCACGACCACAACCGCGCCGCCCACCCCGTCCGGAGTCGTCTCCGATTCCATTTCTTGACGGTAGACCGGACGCCAAGGAGCTGCCCGACGTCCGCGACGCCCGCTACGCCGGCCGACTTGGATCCGCCGGCGGTTCCGCGGAACCGTTTCGTCGAGCCACGGGAGGGTGAGCGCAGAAGACGGTCATCATGAGCCAGTCGAAGTCCATGCGTTCGCCCTCGGAGAGCGATCGGATGGAATCGGGCGTGATCTCGACTCCCGCATCCTCGTTGCCGCGCATCACGGCGGTTGCATCACAGGGCGGTAGCGCAAGCACAACCTCAGGTACGACGTTGCCACCGGGGTCTGTGAACGTGAACCCGCCGTGCCCGTCAGCCGCGACCTCCCAGCCGCCCTCATGGACTGCTCGGTGATGCATCGGGCACACCATCAGCAGATTCGCGCGGTCGGTCGGCCCACCGTGGGCCCAGTGCCGTGCGTGATGGGCACGCAACCGGGTCCGTTGCGTACATCCCGGGAACCGACAGCTGCCCTGGTCGCGTGTTTCGACCGCGCGCCGGAGCGCGGGATTCGGGAACCGAGCCCGATGACTCAGATCCAATACCGTTTCACCCCGATCGAGAGACAAGCGCATCCCACAATCACACGCGAGCCTCCTCGCGGTCTCCGTCGAGATCGGATGCCCGCCGAGCTCGCATCGGCCCGGGACGTCTTCACTCAACGTCACGACATCCACATGCCCGACCATTTCGACGGGCGCACGAGCGGGATCGGGTTCGAGATACGCGTCGACGACCGCCTCGAAGCCGAACACCTTCCGAGTATGGGGCTCCATCATGTGGTCCCGCGGAACCGCCTCGGCCGCGTGTTCGATCGCATGCATCGCACGCGCTCCGAGATCGGCCGGCACCCGAGCCGTGATGGTCACCGTCCCGTCGGCATTCGTTCGCATCGAGACACCAGACACGTCGAGCGCCGCGCGCTCACGGTCGGAGTCCGCAACCCGACATGCCGCCACGTGTGCCGCCGCGATCCGTTCCAACTGATTTGCGGTCGTATGGCGCGCCATCGCGACCGTGTCGACCTCGTTCCCAGGTGTGATGAACCGCGTCAACGCTCGCACCTTGGAATACGACAGCTGCCCCGCTGCGAACTCTGAGTGCGTCACGGGCAACTCGTGCAACGCCACCGCGACCCGCACGTGTTCCCGAGCCGCACGGGCGCCGATCCCACATTTCCATGAGACCCAATGCGCCATCGACGGCACCTCCCATGCCTCGTACGCTCCTCGCCGGGCGAGCTCCCCGACCACGTCGAGGAACCGGCACATCGCCGCCGCCAGGTGCCCGGCGAGCGTGGTCGCCTCCGCCTCCAACCGCTCGGTCGGCGTCTCCGACATCACCGAATTCTCCAACAATTCCAGCGTCATCGTAGGCCTCCCGAAATCCGACACCGTCACGAACTGATGTTCGAATTCTATGTGAAGGGTGCGACACTCACTCCCACGCCGGCGACCGGCGCGACCGGGCCCCACAGGTCGCGTCAGGAAATGACGGGGCGGTTGGTCCACGTTCCGTCGGGCCGGCGGAACCAGCCGCCGGCCGCGAGTGAACCGCCGTCGGCGTTGATCGTGGTGCCGGTCACGAACGCAGAGAGATCGGACGCGAGAAAGAGCGCGACGCCCGCGATGTCGTCCGGCGTTCCGAAGCGACCGACGGGCACCCAGCTCGGAATGCGGTCGGCCTGATCGGGCGACACCCACTCCGAGTAGCGAACCTGGAGTGACTCCGTGAGGTCCGGCGCGATCGCGTTCACGCGCACGCCGGAGTTGCCGAGGTCGACGGCGAGGCTGCGGGTGAAGCCGATGACCGCGGCTTTGAACGCGCTGTACACAGGCCGACTCGGGATCGCACGAAACGCTTCGACCGACGAGACGTTGACGATGCTGCCCCGGCCGCGCTCGACCATGCCGTCGACGAACGCGCGGGTGCAGAGCAACACGTGACGCAAGTTGACGGCGTAGAGCTCGTCCCACGCCTCGGGACCGTGACCGAGGAAGTCGTTGCCGGCAAAGAGATAATGCCCGACGTTGTTGACCACAATGTCGACCTCGCCCGCGACACGAGCGAGTTCCGCGACGGCGTCAGCACCGGTCACGTCCACCACGACGGCCGTCGCATCACCGCCGGCCGAGGTGATCGCGGCGACCGTCTCGGCAGCACGCGCCGCGTCGATCTCCGCGACAACGACCCGCGCACCTTCGGCCGCGAACCGCTTCGAGATCGCGCGACCGATCCCTCCCCCGCCGCCGGTGACGACGGCCGCACGATCGGCGAGCAGGCCCGTCACGGCGCGGGCATCGAGATACGGCCCGTCGCCAGCGCCGCGGGTCTCCCGCTCTGAAGGGCCGCTCGGGCCCGGCGGCGCATTAGCCCACGCGCCCGGTGTCGCGCGCCGCCTGTTCCGCGGCCTCGAGCTGCTGTTCGACGATGGCGAGGCCGCCGACCCAGAACTTCGGGTCACCGAGATCGCAATCCACGATGCGACCCAGCTCCTCCGGCGACTTCGAGCCCCCCGCCGCGAGCAGTTCCAGGTACGCGGGCACGAAGTCGGCACCGCGTTCCTCGTAGCGGCGGTACACGGACAGGGCGAGCAGCTGCCCGTAGGCGTACGCGTACACGTACCCCGGCGTGCCGATGAAGTGCGGGATATACGACCACCAGGTGCGATAGCCCTCGGTGATCTCGACTGCGTCACCGAGCATCGCGGTCTGGGTCTCGGCCCAGTACGCGGCGAAGTCGTCGAGGGCGAGCTCGCCGGTCTCGCGTCGATGCGTGTGCACGCGGTCTTCGAAACGGTTCATCGCGATCTGGCGGAAGACCGTCGCGATCTGACCTTCGAGACTCTCCGCGATCAACGCGAGCCGCGCGTTGGGTTCGGTCGTCGCGTCCATCAACCGACCGAACGTGACCGTCTCACCGAACACCGACGCGGTCTCGGCCAACGTCAACGGGGTCGTCTGATGGAAAATGCCTTGGTCCCGCGCGAGGTACGCGTGCAATCCGTGACCCATCTCGTGCGCGAGCGTGAGCACGTCGCGCCGGCTCGACGTCCAGTTGAGAAACAGGTACGGGTGGTGCGACGGCACGGTGTACGCGCAGAACGCGCCCGGACGCTTGCCCGGCCGCATCGGCGCGTCGATCCACGACTCGTTGAAGAAACGCTGCGCCACGTCGGCGAGTCGCGGCGAGAATGATGCGTACGCGTCGAGCACCAAGGTGCGGGCTTCATCCCAGCCGAACTCGACTTCGGCGTCGGCCACGCTCGCCATGCGGTCGTAGTCGGCGAGCCGCTCCACCCCGAGCAGCTGTGCCTTGAGCGCATACCAACGTTGCGGAATGTCGTACCGGCTGACCACGGCGTCCACCAGCGCTTGGACCGATTCGTCGCTCGCCTCATTGGCGAGGTTGCGGCTTTCGATCCAACGGCCGTGGGATCGCAAGCGATCCGTCGACGCTTTGTCGGCCAACAACGTGTTGAACACGAACGCCCGCGTGCGCAAGCCGGGCGCCAAACCCTCGGTGACTGCAGCCGCGGCCGCGGCTCGCTGCGCGCGGTCGGGGGATGACAAGCGCGACAGCCCATGTTCGAGCGCGACGGTTTCGCCCTCGAGGTCCAAGGTGATCGCGGAGGTCAACTCGCCGAACAGTCGCGACCACGCGC
Source organism: Acidimicrobiia bacterium (assembly GCA_025357995.1). GTDB lineage: Bacteria > Actinomycetota > Acidimicrobiia > IMCC26256 > JAENVU01 > JAENVU01. The sequence goes on from JANYLF010000146.1 coordinate 5,576, forward strand.
TGGCGCCGGTCACATCCTTGTCTACGAGGATCTTCTCCTCCGGCTCGGTCAACAGGTGCGGGCGATACCGACGCGCCGACCGCAGCGAGTGTGCACAAAACTCCAGCTGCGGGTCGGCGAGTAGCGCCTCGGCGTGTTCGTCGGGCACCGCGGCCCACTCCAGCTCGAAGAAGATGACTCGCGTCGCGATCGCGGTCGATTCTTCCTCGACGCGCTGCATGAGTGCGCCGCGTTCGGCGTCGATCGTATCGACGGTGAATCGCAAGCCCGCGTAGGAACCGGCGCGGCCGAGGTGTTCTTGCAGCGAGGCAACTCGTTGCATCACTGCCGCGAGCCGGGCCGCGTCGAGGGTCGCGATGGTCCCGCGCGCCTGTTCGATGTCACCCGCGATGGCCGCGGCCGCGGCCAAGTGCGCGTCGATATCGCTATCGCCGAGGAGTGGTTCGAGGTTCCAAGCAACGTCGGATGCGGCCAGATCGGCTTCGGTCACAGTCATACGCGCAGGCTACGCGGTGATCCCTGTCAAGAACGTCGACTCGCGCCAGGATGGCTCGATGCATCGGACTCCGGCGGTCCTCGCCGCGCTCGCGTTGGCCGTCGCCGCGTGCTCCAGCGATGGTTCCACGGCCACGCGACCCCGCCATCCATCGGCACGCCGACGGGAGCCGACGGTGCACGGCGTCATCGGGAGCGCGTCCGGTGGCGACCCGTACCTTCCGGAGTCCGGCAACGGCGGCTTCGATGTGACCCACTACGACATCAAGCTCGCGTACACGCCAACCCAGCCCACGATCCGCGCCACCACCACGGTCGAGAGTGTCTCGACCAAGGCTCTCGCCGCGTTCAACCTCGACTTCGCGGGATTGGCGATCGACGCGATCACCGTCGACGGTCGCGCGGCCACGTTCCGTCGGACCGGGTCCGAGCTCACCGTGCACCCCGCGCGCACGATCCGGAACGGTGCCGCGTTTCGGACTGCGGTCGTCTACCACGGCATTCCGCACACGGTGAC
>JANYLF010000206.1 GCA_025357995.1 Acidimicrobiia bacterium
CCGTTGTCGGCGAAGGCCATGCCGCTCAGCCCGATCACCAACAGGATCGTGGACACACCCATCGTGACGAAGAGCCGACGCCGGAAGTGTGGAGTCAGCGCACCGGCTTGGAGACCGGCCCTTCGCCGCTGGCGCCGGAACACGACCGGAGTCAGGATCGCCGCCACGATGAGGGCAACGAAAAGTGGACGCAACATGTGATTCCTTCTCTGTTCGAGCGGACCGATACATGCGACGCTCCGTTGCGCCGGTGGTCACCGTATGGATGAACTGTTTCGGCTTTCCACCCGTTCTGTGAACGGCGTGTTACACGGCGAGTCCGGCTCAGCGAGGATCGCCCACAGGTCGTTCCCGGCCAGATGCCCACATTTCCGGACAATCGCCGCCGCGGGCTACGACGTCATGCCGCCGAGCCCCACGAACCCACGCGCCAACTCGATCTCACCCATGTGGCGGAGGCCGTGTTGGTACAGCCAACACTCGAAACCGTCGAGGACGGTGATGCCTTCCGGGCCGGCGCACCGCGCGGAATAGGTGCTCGCTACTTGCTCGGGATACGGCGGCGCGATGAGCACACGCGTGAGATCGGCGGGATCGATCGTGTCGAGGTACGCCTCGGTACGGTCGAAGACGGCGCGCTGGTACTCCTTGAACGCTTCGTAGTCGCCCACGCGCTGGTGCACCATCTCGTCGACGGTCTTGTGCTTTCCGTGGTCGTCGATCGACATCTTCACTCGGTCTTGCCACTCCTCGTTCCAGATCGGCGGGATACCGGTGATGAGCATGAACGACGCGTCCTGCATGTTGGCGTAGTGGAACAATGAGAACGCGATCGGCAAGACGCCCTCGCGCTCGAAGTGGTTGACGTGATCGACCTCCATCGTGCTTACGGCCTGGTAGTAGAGCGAGTGCATCGTGCGCATCCGGCGCTGAAGTGAATCGAGCAGCAGGTCGGTCACGTCGGTCATCCTCCGTCGGTAAGCGGCCGGGCGCCGCGACCTCGCGACGGTACTGCGCACACCGCGCGGTCGTCTGCGAAGATCGCCGCGTGACCAGCTCCCCGCAGGACGACAGCTATTGGCCGAGCCGATGGCCGGGTGAGGACGGCGGTCCGCGCCGGACCGAGATTCCGCGGTCCGGCGTCGGGCTCGGCATCGGCCGTGGCGATCGCCTCGAGGTGGTGTCGCGCGCGGCCGTGGTCGCGACGATGGTCGTGCTGCGCGATCCGGGCGAGGTCTACCTGCTGTGTCACACCGGTGGACCCGACGCGATCTCGTGGGTCGAGCTCATCGATCCCGAAACACTCGCCGTGGTCCGCCGATCGCCGAATCTCCCTGGCGGCAAGACCTGGCCGGGCGGCCTCGCGGCTCACGCCAACGGCTCGATCTACGTGGTCTTCGGCCGCCACATCCATCGGTTGACGGCCGCGCTCGAGGTGGTCACATCGGCCGAGCTCCCGCGCGATCGTCCGTACAACAGCTTCGTGATCCTGCCCGACGGTCACCTCGCGTTGAAGGACTTCGGTGGGGTGCTTCCGGCGGGGATCGACACCATCGACGACGAGTCGTGCGAGCTTCTCATCGTCGAGCCCGACGCGTTACGCGTCGTCGGGCGCGTCGTGATCCCGGAGCGGTCAATCGCGCGGTTGTCGGCCGACGGCGAAACCGTCTACGTGGTCGGCGTCGAACATCTGTGGCGCGTGCGCTGCAACGGCGCGGCCGCGACGCTCGACGCGGACTTTCACCCGCGGTACCGGACCGTCGACGGTCAGACCTACGGGTGGGACGCCGTCATCACCGGTGGCGCCGCGTGGTTCCTCGACAACGGGTTGGGGAGCGAGAACTACGCGGGGACGTTCCGCGGCCACGGTGTCTCCGCCGCGCCGCTCCATCTCGTGCGCGTCGATCTCACGTCTGGTGCAGTCGTGTTGACGGAGATCTGCGGACTGCCGAACGGCATCGTCGCGAACCCCCCGGCCGTCGACATTTTGCGCAGCATCGCGGTCGGGTACGACAGTGCGAACGGCGTGCTCGCCGCCTTCGACCTCGAACCTTCCACGGGCCTGGTGGTTGGACCGCGCTGGACCCGGGCGCAGAACCACGCGTGTCACCCGATCCTGTATCCCGACACCGGCGAGCTCGTGACCGCCGATCACAACGGCGAGCGCATGATGGATCAGCTCGTGGTGCTCGACATCGAGACCGGCCGCGAGCTCGCCCGGGTCGATACGGGGAGCCCACTCCAATCGGTGGTGTTCCTCGCACCCGGCTTCGACCGCGACGTCTACTACTGCGCATTCCCCACCGTCGCTCGCATCCGCGTCGTGAGCGGCGACTGACTCGCCGCCCCGCGGCCGCGATCGCTACCTTCTCTCGGTCGCGCCGGTCCGGCGCACGCCAACTCTTCGGAAAGGCCTCACTCATGCCGCGTCTCGATCTCACCGGAGCATCCGCCGTCGTCACCGGTGGCGCGTCTGGAATCGGCGAAGCCTCGGCGCGCCAGCTCGCGGCCATCGGTGTGCGCGTCGTGATCGCAGACCTCAACGAGGACCACGGCACCGCGGTCGCATCGGAGCTCGGCGGACTGTTCGTGAAGTGCGACGTGTCGAGTGAAGAAGACGGCCTCACGGCGGTTGCGGCGGCGTCGGAGATGGGTCCACTGCGGGTGCTCGTGAACTCCGCGGGGTTGGGCGCGGCGGGTCGCACTGTGGACCGCAACAACGACCCGATGCCGCAAAGTCAGTTCGAGGCGC
>JANYLF010000214.1 GCA_025357995.1 Acidimicrobiia bacterium
CGAGGTTGGCTTCGATCATGGGGGCGATGTCGGCGGGCTGATGGACGCCGCGAAACGCCGTGGCGAGATGAAAGCAGTGAGTGGGTGCGAGGGTCGTGACGGTCGCGATCAGATCGTCGATGGGCGCGGGAATCACATGGGCCGTCACCGCCGGTGGGAGCGACGCGTCGGCGGTGCGCACGAGCGCGTCCACGCGCCATCCCTCGGAGACGAGACGACGCACGAGCGAGGTGCCGACAAAGCCCGTCGCGCCGGTCACGAGTGCGCGTCCCTGTGTCATGTGAGCAGGGTAGCGGCGCGCGATTCTCCGCCGTGACCCGCGGGACGATTGAACGCGCGGCGGAGGTCGTCGAACCGCAGCGCATCCGAGATGCCAGTCGAGCCTCCACGTAGAGTCGCTGGTGTGATCACGGAAGAGGCCGATCCGATCGGGGCATCACCCCATCTGGACGGCTTCGACGGCCTGCGGGCGATCGCCGTGTTGGCAGTCGCGTCGTACCACTTCTTCCAAGTTGCGGTCGTGTTCCCAGACCCCAACTCGGCCGCGTTCGACATCGGAGGTCAGCTGCGCGTCGGAGTGTGGATCTTCTTCGTGGTGTCCGGATTCCTGCTGTACCGACCGTACGCGCGTGCGCACGCGAACCGGGGCGCGACTCCGTCCTTGTCTCGCTACGCTCGGTCACGGTTCTTGCGGATCTGGCCGGCCTATGCGGTCCTGGTCATCGTGCTCACGTACGTGTGGCATCGGATCGAAGTGCACGGGTGGCAGGGGCTGTTGGTCCACATCACGTTGACGCAGAACTACGTCCCGTCACAGGTGCCCTGGCACAGCCACGGCCTCGGACCGGCATGGAGTCTGGTGGTGGAAGCATCCTTCTACGTGATGCTCCCGCTCTACGCGTGGACAATTTCCCGGGTGTCCGAGCGGGTCGCCGACGTGTGGCGGATCGAAATCGCCGGGCTCTCCGGCCTCGTTGTGGTCGGCGTCGCCTGGCAACTCGCGACAGTCGGACACGTCATCCTGGCGACGATGTTGCCGGGCTTCCTGCCGACGTTCGCGATCGGGATGGGGTTCGCGGTCGCGGTGGCCCACCGACGCGACTTCGGTTTCACTCGTCTCGCAACGCGTCCGTGGGCCTGTTGGACACTGGCTGCGGGGCTGGTGGTCGCGAAGGGCGTGGTTGGTGGGTTCGACTTCTTCGCGTTGGGCTTCGAGTTCCAGAACCAAATCATCTATTCCGCGATCGCGCTGTTGGTCGTGGTCCCCGCGGTGTTCGGCGACTCCACTCGACGGGGGAACCGCGCGTTGCGATCACCGCCGTTTCATCTCCTCGGCGTGATCAGCTACGGGTTCTTCCTCTGGTCGATCCCGGTGATGGCGGCGGTGCAGGGCGAATGGATCCCGGTACACCCCGCATTCTGGGGTCGCACCGTGGTCGTGGCGGTGGTGAGCTTCGTGGTCACGGCCGCGATTGCAACGGCGAGTTGGTGGATCGTGGAGCGTCCCGCACTGAAGCTCAAGGGCCGGCGGCGGAAGACTCCAGTGTCAGCTGCGCAACACTGAACCCGGTTTCTGCGCGAGGCCATCCGGCGCGGGCACACCGTCGAGACGGATCGGTGTGCCGTTCACCAACGTGTGGGTCATCCCGGTGGGCTGGTCGGCCGTGAGTCGTTCGCCATTGGCCGGGAAGTCGCGAATGCGCCGGAGCGGACCGGGCGCGACGGTCGCGGGATCGAAGACGGTGATGTCGGCGGCCATTCCGACCTCGAGCCGACCGCGGCCGCCGTCGGCGCCGTCGAGGCCGTACACCCGAGCGGGTTCGGCCGTGAGTTTGTGCACGGCACGTTCCAGCGTGATCACTTCCTTCTCCCGCACCCAGTTGCCGAGGAGGTCGGTGGGCAGACACGCATCACACAGCTGGCTCACGTGGGCGCCCGAGTCGGCGAGACCGAGCAAGCAACCTTCCTGTTGGAGCAACCACGCGATCGCATCCGGATCGTTGTTGGCGAGCACGCTGCGGAACCGCGGTTCCAGGTCCTCCTCCAGCGCTAGGTCGAGCATCACGTCGAGCGGTGTGCAGTTCCGTTCGTGGGCGAGGTCCGCGACGCGTCGCCCGATGAGCTCGGGATGAGCCGCGGTCTCCGCCACTTCGAGCACGCCCCAGTTGGGCCGGATCAGCGTGCGGGTCTCGAGATCTTCGAGCGCGCCGCGCCGCCATTCGGGATCGCGGTAGGCCGCCAGGCGCGTCTCGATCGGCGCGTTCATGAGCGCCGCGAACGCCGGTGCCATGTTGAACGTGAATGGCTCGCGCAGGTTCATCTGGAACGCGAGGACGCGCACCGAGATCTGCGGCCACACCTGCCCGCCTTGGGCGCGGGAAGCGTTGTTGTCGGCGATCACGGCTTCGTGCCACGGATAACCCTTCACCGTGAGCAGTGCGGTCCACGTGAGCGGACGGCCGATGCGTTGCTGGAGCCCGTACACATCGGCGTGCTTGATCTTCTCGCCGGGGAGTAACGCTGCCACACCCTTGTTGAGGTCGTGCAGGGGCTGGAGCAGGGCTTCGAGCTCCGCGAGGTCGGCGCGGCGACTCGGTACCGGACGCCCGCCGTCGCCGTTGTGGGTCGCGGAGGAGCTCGTGGCGAACCCCATTGCGCCGGCCTCCATCGCTTCGCGAACGACCCGCTGCATCGAGTCGAGTTCGTGCGGAGTGGGGTCGCGGTCGTAGCCCTCTTCACCCATCACGAAGAGCCGAAGTGCAGTGTGGCCGATGTAGACGCCGTAGTTCAGGGCGCTGCCGTGGCGCTCGACCGAGTCGAGATATTCCGGAAACGTCTCGAAGTCCCACGGGATTCCCGCCGCGAGGGTGTCGAGGTCCATGTCTTCCACGTGCTGCAACGTCCGCGCGAGGAGGTCACGGCCCTCGGGTCGACACGGCGCGATCGAAAATCCGCAGTTGCCCGCGATCACCGAAGTCACTCCGTGGAAGCTCGACGGCGTGAGGGCCGGGTCCCAGAAGACCTGCGCGTCGTAGTGGGAGTGAATGTCGATGAACCCCGGCGTGACGGCGTGCCCGCCGGCATCGAGGATGCGATCGCCATCGAGATGCGGGCCGATCTCGCTGATCCGCCCGTCGGTGACGCCAACGTCGGCGGCGTAGCCGGGCGCACCGGTCCCATCGATCACGGTTCCGCCTCGAATCACGACGTCGGCCATGTTTGGGTTCCCCTCTATGACGGTGGTTCGCGCACGTTACCGCTGGTGAGCGGCTCGCGAGTCCGGAGGGCGGGGTCGCGGCCAGTACACTGGGAACTTCCCCTTCACGGAGATTTTTGTATGTCCGCGCGCGCCCGTCGCGATGATCTGCGCAACGTTGCCATCATCGCCCACGTCGACCATGGCAAGACCACGTTGGTCGACGCCATGCTGTGGCAAACCGGCGTGTTTCGCGCCAATCAGGACGTCAACGACCGCGTCATGGACTCCAACGACCTGGAGCGTGAGAAGGGCATCACGATTCTCGCCAAGAACGCGTCGGTGCGCTACGGCGGGGTGAAGATCAACATCATCGACACCCCCGGCCACGCCGACTTTGGTGGCGAGGTCGAGCGCGGGCTCACCATGGTCGATGGTGTGCTCCTGCTTGTCGACGCGAGTGAAGGCCCGTTGCCCCAGACTCGGTTCGTGCTGCGCAAGGCGTTGGAATCAAACCTGCCGGTGATCCTCGTGATCAACAAGGTGGACCGCCCCGACGCGCGCATTGCCGAAGTGGTCGACGAGGTCTACGAACTCTTTCTGGACCTCGATGCCAACGAAGAGCAGATCGACTTCCCGATCGTCTACACGAACGCGCGCGCCGGGTGGGCGAGCATGGACGTGGAGGTGGAGGGGAGTGACCTGAAGCCGCTGTTCGAGCTGCTGCTCGATCGCATCCCCGCGCCCACCTACACCGAGGGCGCGCCACTTCAGGCGCTCGTGACCAACCTCGACGCGTCGCCGTACGTCGGACGGCTCGCGCTGTGTCGCGTGCAAGAAGGCACGATCGCGAAGGGTCAGAACGTGGCCTGGTGTCGCGTCGACGGCACGATGGAACGCGTCCGGATCACCGAGTTGTACGTGACTGAATCGCTCGATCGCATCGACGCGACCGACGCCGGTCCGGGCGAGATCATTGCCATCGCCGGTCTGCCTGATGTCACGATCGGCGAGACCCTGGCCGACGCCGAGAATCCGGTGGCGCTGCCGATCATGGCGATCGACGAGCCGAGCCTGGCAATGACGATTGGTATCAACACATCGCCGGTCGCGGGCAATGACGGCACGAAGCTGACCGCGCGGCTGCTGAAGAACCGGCTCGACGCCGAGCTCGTTGGCAACGTCGCGATTCGGGTCCTGCCCACCGAACGACCCGACGCCTGGGAAGTGCAAGGCCGTGGTGAACTCCAGTTGGCAGTGCTGGTCGAGCAGATGCGTCGCGAGGGGTTCGAGCTCACGGTTGGCAAGCCCCAGGTCGTGACGCGCCAGATCGACGGCAAACTGCATGAGCCCGTCGAGCGCGCATCGGTCGATGTGCCCGAGGAGTTTCTCGGCGCGGTCACCCAGCTTCTTGCCGTGCGCAAGGGTCGCATGGAACAGATGATCAACCACGGCACCGGTTGGGTACGCCTCGAGTACGTGGTCCCCGCCCGTGGTCTCGTTGGCTTCCGCACGGAGTTCATGACCGAGACGCGTGGCACCGGGATCTTGCATCACGTGTTCGACGGCTACGCACCGTGGTTCGGCGATCTGCGCGGTCGCCCGAACGGCTCGATGGTCGCCGACCGGCGCGGCGTGACCATGGCGTATTCGCTGTTCAGTCTCCAGGAGCGCGGCGAGATGCTGGTCGGCCCGGGCGTCGAGGTCTACGAAGGCATGATCGTGGGCGAGTCGTCTCGGTCCGAGGAGATGGACGTCAACCCCACGCGTGAGAAGAAGCTCACCAACATGCGCGCCTCCGGTTCGGACGACACCGTGCGCTTGACTCCGCCGCGTCAGATGTCCTTGGAGCAGGCGCTCGAGTTCGTCGCGGACGACGAGTGTGTGGAGGTCACGCCGATGAGCGTCCGCCTGCGCAAGGTGATTCTCGACGGTTCGCAACGGGGACGGTTGCGCAACTCGAAGAAGCCGCCCCGCCCGACCGCGTAGTTCTCCACGCTGATGCAATCGGGTTCGTCGGTACGGGTTCATCGCCGCAAGCTCTTTCTCGAGGGCGCACCGTGGTCGGTGTTGACGCCGCGTCCCACTGATGCGTCCCGCTACGCGACGAGCGCGGTGACCACGGGATGGCAACTCGAATGCGACGTGGCCAGCCTCGACGACTTCGCCCATCTGCTCTGGGCGACCGCATTTCAACATCACGCGCGCACGATCGTGCTGTTCGACTTCTCGACGTTGCTCCCCAACGTGGAAGGCGAGGCCGACTCGCTCCCGTTCGTGATGACGCACACGGGACTCGACGTTCCGTCCGACGCCATGCTCGCGGAGCTCTTCGCGTTGCTTCCATTGACCACGCCGTCGGAAGGCACCGTGCGACTGCGAACGGCCGGCCTCGATCGGGCGCTCGTGGACCCACCTGCGTTTCTGTTACTGGAACGCGATGCCGAGGACGCGGTCGAGTGGACCTCCGGTGAGTGGTCCACCTGGGTCACCGACGCGTCCGGGGTGCTGCGGATCGCGGCACCGGCGCCCGCGCTGCGCGCCTATGCGCTCGCTGCGGCGGAGTTCGGTCAATTCGGGTGGGAGAGCTTGGACCCGACCGATGACTTCAACGTGAGTCACGAGTTCGTGGCGTTCGACCGCTCGATCGTGGAGCGCGCCGCGGCGGTGCGCGCGTTCAGGATCTCGCAGTTCCCGGGACGCACCTGCGCAGACCTCGCGGGGACGGAGCGCCAACGGCTCTGGGAGTTCACGCAGCGACGCTGATCGGATCGTCGTCGCACGCGGCGATCTGACGGTCGTGGACTCGCCGCAAGAGTGAAATACCAGCCGGGCGGGGTCTCGGCCACGCGATCAGTCTGCCCGTCGAGCGCGATCGTACGGTCGATAGTTGACGTGCGTGTCAGGTTGGGAGCACGCTGCCCGCATGATTCCTGAGCGGATGAAGGCTGCGGTCTACAAGGGGAACCAGACGATCGAGGTCGAGGATTACCCGACCCCGGTCGTCGGACCCGGTGACGTGCTCCTGGAAGTGAGTCATTGCGGCGTGTGTGGCTCCGACATTCACTTCGTGCTCGAAGGCTGGTCGCCGCCGAACAAGGTGCACGGTCACGAGTTCAGCGGCACCGTGGTCAAAGTGGGCGATGCGGTGACGGCATGGAAGATCGGCGATGCGGTCGTCGGCGGTCCGACGGTGCGGTGCGGCGAGTGTGAGTACTGCCGAGCTGGTCGGCCGAACCTGTGTAGTGGCCGGGGTGCAGTGTCCGGCGGCGATTGGCAGGGTGCGTTCGCCGATTACATGCGCGTGCCGGAGGCCGAGTTGCTGCGCCTCCCCGACGGCCTCACGTTGCGCGAGGCCGCGCTGACCGAACCGCTCACCGTCGCGCTGCACGGCATCACGCTCGCGAAGGTGGCGCCGGGGGAGCGCGTACTCATTACCGGCGGCGGTCCCATCGGTGCGCTCAGTGCGGCCGCGCTCATCCATCGCGGAATTACCGATGTGGTCGTCAGCGAACCTTCATCGGTCCGCCGTGCGTTGTGCGAGCGCTTGGGCGCGACGGTGGTGGAACCGGGCGAGCTGACCACACCGTCGATGCCCGATCAGATCGTGCCCGAGCCGTTCCACGCGGCGCTGGAGTGCTCGGGTCACGCGCTCGCGATGGAGCAATGTCTCGGTCAGCTGGCGCGCACCGGTCGGTTGGTGTTGGTCGGCGCGGGGATCAAGCCTCCGCGGTTCGACCCGAATCGAATCATCTTGAACGAGCTCGTCATTACGGGAGCATTTTGCTACGACGCGGGCGGCTTCGAGCGCGCGTTGGAGATGCTCGCCGCTCCCGACTTTCCGACCGACGTGTTGATCGAACCCGTCGACGTCGGTTTGCACGAACTCCGCGACGCGATCGGCCGGCTCGGCGCGGGTGAAGTGCCGGCGAAGGTCATGGTTGCCCCCACCCAGAAGGTGAGGAACGATGGCTGAGACCAAGCTGCGCCAACCGCGTTTCAATCATGTGGCGATGAGTATCCCGTCAGAGCTACTGGAATCGACCGGACGCGCCGAGCTCACCGCGTTCTACGCCGACGTGTTCGGATGGAACGAGTTGCCGACCGAAACCGTCGACGGCCAGAAGCTGGTCTTCGGCGTGCACACAATCGAACAGTTCGTGTTCCTGATCGCCGACGATCCCCCGATGAGTTGTCCGCGGCTCGATCACTTCGGCTTGAGCGTTGACACGGAGGCGGAGCTCGACACGGTGCTGGCGAAGGCGAAGGCATGGCAGGCGCGCGACGGCCGCGTCGACATCATCGACAAGAAGACCGAAGATCACGGCATGCTCGCGATCACCTCGATCTACGTGCGGTATCTCCTCCCGATGATGGTCGAGATCCAATGGTGGGAGTACCGGGACGCCACACAGTGACGCAGCTCCGGTACGGCACGTTCGTTCCGCAAGGGTGGAAGCTCGAATACACCGGGTGGAAGGCCGCTGACGCGTGGGCGCGTTCCGTGGAACTCGCGCAACTCGCCGACCGCATCGGGTACGACCATCTGTGGGTTTACGACCACGTGGAGACGGTGCCGCGGCGCGAGGCCACGCATTGCTTCGAGGCGTTCACGATGCTCGCGGCCTTGAGTCAGGTCACCGAGCACGCCGAGCTGGGCCAACTCGTCACGTGTGCGAGTTATCGAAACCCGGGTTTACTCGCGAAGGAAGCCGCCTGCGTCGACGTGTTTTCGCGCGGTCGGCTCATCCTCGGCATTGGCGCCGGTTGGTACGAGCGCGAGTACGAGGCGTACGACTACGAGTTCCGGCGGGCGGGTGAGCGACTCGCGATTCTCGACGAGACGGTCCAGGTCATCACGAAGCTGTGGTCCGAATCGACGGTCACGTTCGACGGCAAGCATCTGCACCTCGATGGCGCGTTCTGCGATCCCAAGCCGGTACGCGAACCGCGACCGCCCATCTGGATCGGCGGCGGAGGAGAGAAGGTCACGCTCCGGATTGCGGCACAACGCGCCGACGCTACGAATTGGCAAGTTGGTCTCGACGAGTTCGTCCACAAGTCGGCCGTGCTCGCAGAACACTGCGAGGACCTGGGCCGCGAGTTCGACTCGATCACGCGGACGCACGGGCCCGACTGTCGTCTGTTCGATACAGAGGCCGATCTCCGGATGTGGGTCGAATCGCCCGATGGCGGATCGCTATGGGGTCGCGGTGACCCTGAGGCGTACGTGCGCGACAACTTCGTCGGCACCGCCGCGCAGGTGACGGACAAAGTCCAAGGCTTCGTCGACGCCGGGTGTGCCGAGTTCGTGCTCTGGTTTCGCGACTTTCCGAAGAGCGAGAGCATGGAGCGTTTTCACGCCGAGGTGGTCCCGAACGTCCACGCGTGACGTCGCGGTCCCCGGACTCGGGGTAGGGGCCGGAGTGTGGCCCAGTTGCGCCGCAAGGCCCCGGTACGCTGAACCTCCCGCATGAAGGTCGATGGCGCGGCGTCCGCACGCGAGGCGCATCTCGAGAGCTCGCCGGCGGTCTCGGTCCGGCGTCGGCCGTTTCTCGTCGGGTTGGCCCTGCTCGCGGTGCTGATCCCCACGGTGGTCCTGCGCTTCACCGCGCGGCCGAACCTGTGGCTCGACGAGGCGCTGACCGTCAACATCGCGAAGCTGCCGCTTGACCAACTCCGAGTCGCGCTGGCGCATGACGGTGCGCCGCCCCTGTACTACGTCGTGCTTCACGGCTGGATCTCGATGTTCGGCTCGAGTGACGCCGCCGTGCGGTCACTGTCGGGCGTCCTCGGCGTGGCGGCGATCGGCGTGGCGTTTGTGGCCGGCCGACGAATCGGCCCGAGCCTCGCGCGACGCGGATGGTTGGGCGCGACCGCGCTCGTGGTGGTGGCAGCCTCTCCGTACGCGATGCGGTACTCGACCGAGGCGCGGATGTATTCACTCACGATGCTCTTGGTGCTTCTGGGCGTGGTGGGCGTCGCCACCGCGTGGTCGCGGCCGACGCTTCCGCACTTGGCCAGCGTGAGCCTGGTAGCCGCGGGTCTCCTCTACACGCAGTACTGGTCGTTCTTCTTGGTCGCGTTGGTGGGCGTGGGACTGGTGGCACTGAGTGTCCAGGCCCGGTCGGATGCTCGGCACCGGGCGCGGCGCCTCTTGGCCGCGTTGGTGGTGGGCGGATTGCTGTTCGTTCCGTGGTTGCCCACCCTCCGTACGCAACTCGCACATACCGGAACGCCGTGGGACGCGCCCGCCCGTCCGATCGCGAGTACGTGGCACGCGCTCGTCGCGTTCGGTGGGGGTCGCGTGGTCGAGGGTTGGATGCTCGCGGCGATCGTTTTCGGCGCCGCGGCG
>JANYLF010000220.1 GCA_025357995.1 Acidimicrobiia bacterium
GACTCGCGGATGTCGTCGAGACTGGCGGTGAGGGTTTCGAGGCTCGGATGCTCCATCCGGAGATTCTGCAACACGCACACCCGGCACGACCGGCATTTTCTCCTCGTCCGCGGGGGAACGGGTTAGATGATGAGGGAGGCGTCGCGGGCGAAATCGATGATGATCGTCGGCAGGACGCCGATCCAGATCGTCATCGCGACGCACACCACCAGCACCGTCGCCACCGGCAACCCGAGCGACGGGCGCGCCACAACACCCTCGGTCGCCGGCTCGCACGTGTCGTCGGTTGCTCCGCCGTCGTCCTCGGCGGCGTACATCGTGAGAATCACCTTCAAGTAGAAGAAGGCGGCGATCACCGATGTGACCACACCGACGATGAGCAACGCGTAGGAATGCGCCTGAGCGGCCGCGCCGAACACACCCAGCTTCGCGATAAAGCCCGCGGTGGGCGGGATGCCGGCCTGGGCCAGCAGGAAGAACGCGAGCAGCGCGGCGATCACCGGACGGCGTCGCCCGTACGTGCGCAGATCGGCAATCGAGTGCAGGTCGTCGCGCCCGCCGAGCGCGACCACGATCGCGAACGCACCGATCGTCATGAACGCATAGATGAAGAGGTAGACGAGCGCCGACTGCACGCCCTTGACCGTGCCGGCTTGCACGCCGATCAGGATGTAGCCGGCGTGGGCGATCGACGAGTAGGCGAGCAGTCGCTTGAGGTCGGTCTGCAACAGCGCGCCGATGCTCCCACCGAGCAGCGTGAGCGCGGCCAACGCGAACAGGAGTTGGCGCCAATCCGTCGAGTACTGCGGCAGCGCGGTGTAGAGGATCCGGATCAGCACCGCGAACCCGGCCACCTTCGTGGCCGACGCCATGAACGCGGTCACCGGGCTCGGCGCGCCTTCGTACACGTCGGGGGTCCACATGTGGAACGGGACTGCGCCGATCTTGAAGGCCAACCCGACGAGCAGGAGCACCATGCCCGCGATGAGCGTTCCTTCGTGCACGAGCACGTTCGTCGAGAGGAAGTTCTGGATCCCTGCGAGTGAGGTCGTGCCCGTCGCGCCGTAGGTGAGCGCGACGCCGTACAGCAGGATCGCGGAGGAGAACGCGCCGAGCACGAAGTACTTGATGCCGGCTTCGAGCGAGCGGGCACGGGTGCGGTCGTAGGCCGCGAGCACGTACAGCGGGATCGAGAGCACTTCGAGCGCCACGAACACCACGATGAGGTCGTTGGCGCCGGCCATCATCAACATGCCGGCGGCCGAGAACAGCACCAACGCCACGTACTCGGGTCGGGATTCGATGCGGTGCTCGGCGAGATAGTCGGTCGACAGCAACAGCATCAGGATCGCGGAGACCACCACCACGACGCCGACGAACACCGAGAAGCCGTCGAGCGCGATCATGTGCGCGACGGCGTCCGACGGTCCGCCGTCGACGACCATGCTCCACTGCTTCATCAGGAAGAATGCGCCGGCCGCGAGGCCCATCATGCCGACGACGAGCGCGGGTTCGTACGTGCGCACGCGGTTCCGCGCGATCGCCTTGAAGAGGACGATGATCAAACCCGTGGCCACCAAAATGACCACTGGCGCGATCGAGTACCAGTCGACGCGCGGTGCCGCGATCGCGATCATCGGCATCCCTTCACGTGGCTCGTGTCGAGACGATCCGCGGCGGGGCGGTGCAGGTCAGTCTTCATCTCGAACGTGCGCACGACACACTTCACCGTGGGTTCGATCCGGTCCAGCACCGGCTTCGGGTAGAGGCCGATGAACAACGAGAATGCGAGCAGCGGTATCACCACGGCCATCTCGCGCCAGTTGGCGTCGGCCATCGTCGCGTTGTCACCCTCGGGCACACCGGTGAAGACGCGTTGGAACATCCAGAGCATGTACACCGCGCCGAGGATCACGCCGGTCGTCGCCACCACGGCCCACCAGCGGTGCGCCGCGAAGGTACCCAACAGGGACAGGAACTCACCCACGAACCCGGAGAACACCGGAAGGCCGATCCCCGCAAATGTGGCGATCAAGAACAACGCAGTGAGCCTCGGCGCGGATTTCCAAATACCGCCGAACGCATCGATATCGCGGGTGTGACGCCGTTCGTAGAGCATGCCGACCACGAGGAACAAGGAGCCAGTGGTGAGCGGATGGCTGACCATCGTGAACGCGGCACCGTCGAGACCGAAGACGCTGATCGAGAAGATCCCGAGAAGGATGAACCCCATGTGCGCGACCGACGAGTACGCGATCAAGCGCTTCGCGTCCTTTTGCATCGCGGCCACGATCGACCCGTAGACGATCCCGATCACCGCGAGCGTGAGGAAGAGTGGCGCGAACGTGACCGAGGCACGCGGAAACAACTCGAACCCGAAGCGCAACACGCCGTAGGCACCCATCTTCAAGATCACGCCGGCCAGTACCACCGAGCCTGCGGTCGGAGCTTCGGTGTGCACGTCGGGCAGCCACGTGTGGAACGGAACGAGCGGCGCTTTGATCGCGAACGCGATCATGAAGCCGAAGAACAACCAGTTCTCGGTCGACTCGGAAAGCCCGGTCCAGGCAGCGAGCGTCCGGTAGTCGAACGTGAGGACACCGGTATCGGCTTGATGCAGGAACGCGAGCACCAGCGCGGCCGCGAGCAAGAACGCGGAACCGGCCGCGGTGTAGATGAAGAACTTTGTCGCCGCGTACTTGCGGTTCGTACTCCCCCAACCTGCGATGAGGAAGTACATCGGGACCAACATCGCTTCCCAGAACACGAAGAACCCGATGAGATCAAGGGAGAGGAAGATCCCCATGATCGCGCCCTCGAGCATGAGGAACCAGAAGATGTACGCCTTCGGTCGGTGCTCGATCTTCGCCGATGCGAGCAAGCCGATCGGAAACAGCACCGCGGTCGCGATGATCATGAACAGGCTGAAGCCATCGACTCCCACGATGTATCCCACACCGAGCGAGTCGAACCAGCGGTTGTGTTCAACGAACTGAAATCCGCCGAACCCGGTCTGGAAGTCCCACAACATCAAGAGCGCGAAGCCCAGCGTTGCGGCGGAAGCCATGAAGCCGATCGCCCGGGCCAGCTCCGGACGTCGAGCCGGCACGAGCGCAACGAGGAGCGCGCCGAGAATCGGCGTGATGATGATCGCCGTGAGAACGGGGTATCCCCCAACGGCGCCGGTCACGCCACGCCCACTCGCCAGAGAGTCCAGATCAGCAGCGCCACCATGCCGAGCGCGATACCGAGCGCGTACTGGCGGACCAGGCCCGTCTGGAGTTTTCGCATACCGGCGCCGGCGGCGCCGAAGAGCCTGGCAACGCCGTTGACCCCGCCGTCGAGGATCTTCTGGTCGAACACGTCGGCGGTCCACCGTGCGGCGTGTCGGAGGGGGCCACCCACGGCGACGGCGATCCCTTCGTCGTAGTACCACGCATGACCGAACAGCCGGCCGAGGCGGCCGAGCTTGGCGTCGATCGGATCGGCGGCCGGGTCGTCGAGGCCGCGGCGATAGAGCTTGAACGCAACCACGATGCCGGTGACGCCGAGCGCGACCGCGAGCATCGACAGGCCGAAGCCGGAGAGGAACGAGGTGGGTTCGGCCGCGTGCTTGTTCCCGAACGTGGGCTCGAGCCACTTCGTGAGGAAGTCAAGACCTTTGAACGGCAACTCGAGCACGCCGGCCACGATCGCGAGCCCCGCCAGCACGATGACGGGGAAGATCATCGTGGGCGACCCATCGTGCGGATCATGACCCATGTGCGCGGGCGCGATCGGCATGCCGTAGTCGACAGTGGGCGACGCAGTGATGTCGTGCGACGCAGTGATGTCGTGCTCGGCGGCCGCGTGCGCGTGTTCGCCGTCGCCAGCTTCCGCCACGCTCGGGCGGAACCGTTCGTTACCGGAGAAGACGAGCATCGTCTCGCGCGTCATGTAGAAGCCGGTGAGGATCGCGGCAAGCAAACCGATGACCCAGAGGGGGTAATCGCCTCGGTAGAACGCGGCGGCGAGCACGCCGTCCTTGGCCCAGAAACCGGAGAACGGTGGCAGGCCCACAATCGTGAGCCACGCGATGCCGAAGCCCACCGCGGTGAACGGCATGTACTTACGCAGGCCACCCATCTGGCGGATGTCTTGAGTTTCTTCGGTGCCGTGAATGACGGTCCCGGAACCGAGGAAGAGCGTGGCCTTGTAGAACGCATGCGCGAGCACGAAGAACACCGCGATCGAATACGCACCCACGCCCGCGGCGAGGAACATGTACCCGAGCTGGCTCACCGTGCTGTACGCGAGCACGCGTTTGATGTCGGGTTGTACGAGCGCGACGGTGCCCGCGATCAGCGCGGTCAATGCGCCCACGGTCGCAACCACGGTCATCGCCACCCCGCTGCGTTCGAAGAACGGGTGCGCGCGACACACGAGGAACACACCCGCGGTCACCATGGTGGCCGCGTGGATGAGCGCGGAGACCGGCGTGGGGCCTTCCATCGCGTCGGGCAGCCATACGTGCAGGCCGATCTGCGCGCTCTTGCCGATGCAACCAAGGAAGAGGAGTAACGCAATCGCGGTCGCGGTGGACTTCGAAATCCCACCTGCACCCTGCGCCATCGCCGTGTAGTCGAGACTGCCGAGCGCACCCACGATGAAGAACATCGCGATCATGAATCCGAAGTCGCCCACACGGTTCGTGACGAACGCCTTGACCGACGCGCTCGACGCCCGGGGGCGCTCGAACCAGAACCCGATCAGCAAGTAGGAGCAGAGACCGACGCCCTCCCATCCGAGGAAGGTGAGGAGGAAGCTGCTCCCGAGCACGAGGACCAACATCGCCGTCGCGAACAGGTTGAAGTACGCGAAGAAGCGCGGGTAGCGCTCGTCGCCGTGCATGTACCCGATGGCGTAGAGGTGGATCAGGCTGCCCACTCCGGTGACCAGCAGAATCCACGTGACCGAGAGCGGGTCGGCGAGGAAGCCGAGGTTCACCTTGAGGTTGCCGGCGTGCAGCCAGGTGAACACGTCGCTCACGTGCGACCGCGCGTCGCTCGGCAATGACAGCAAGGCGAACAACATCACGACGGACCACACGAACGCGAGCCCCATCATCGCGGTCGCGAACCAACCGGCCTTCGGGTCGCCGATGCGCTTGCCCGCGAGCATCAGCACCACCGCGCCGGTCAACGGCAACAGCGGCACGAGCCACACCATGTCGAGGAGATCGCGCGCGGTCATACCTATCCCCGCAACAAGTCGATGTCGTCGGCGGTCGCGCCACTGCGCCGACGCCGGAAGATGGCCACGATGATCGCGAGTCCGACCGCAACCTCGGCGGCGGCCACCACGAGGACGAAGAACACGATCGCCTGGCCGCTGATGTCGTTGAGCGCGCGTGAGAACGCCACGAACGTGACGTTCACCGCGTTGAGCATGAGCTCCACGCACATGAACATCACCAACACGTTGCGCCGCACGAGCAGCCCGACCGCGCCGACGCTGAACAGGATCGCCGCGAACGCGAGGTACCAGTTCTCGCTGAGGTGCTGAACCGCGATCACGACATTCCCGCTCTCGCGCCTACGGCGCGGGCCGCTCGGGCCCCGCTCCGCCCATCCATCGCGGGCTCCGTGTGCCATGGGGCGTCGCTCACTGGTCCTGCTCCTCGAGTACTTCGAGTTCCTCGTCGGCCGGGAGGTGCGACCGCCGCGCCAGCACGACGCCGCCGATCACCGCGATCACGAGGAGTACCGCGGTGAGCTCGAACGGCCACAGGAACGACGTAAACAGGCTCTGGGCGACGGCCTGCACATTGTCGCTCCCCGCGGGCACCAGGACGCCGCGTGTGGCGGGCGCGCCCGTGGCCCAGTGACCCCATCCGAGGCCGATCAGTCCGACCGCGGTGATAACGCCGATCGCGATCGCAACCGGCCGTTGCGCCTTCACCGGATCCGACAACGATTCGCTGCGGTCCACGCCGAGCAACATGATCACGAAGATGAAGAGGACCACGATCGCGCCTGCGTACACGATCACCTGCACCGCCGCGACCAGCTGCGCGTCTTGGATGATGAACAGGACCGCGATCGAGATGAGCACGGTCACGAGACACAG
>JANYLF010000027.1 GCA_025357995.1 Acidimicrobiia bacterium
AGGACGCCCATCTCGCCGAGCGCGGTCCAGGCCGCGCCGCTCCGACCGTCGGCGTTGGTCCACGCGGCGCGCACCACACTCGGCGGACACTCCTTGACCAGCAGGTCCCTGACCGCGTCTCGGAACGCGAGTTGGTCATCAGAAAAGGCGAACTCCACGGCGCTACTTCCTCGGGAGTCCGAGCACACGCTCGGCGATCACGTTGCGTTGGATCTCGTTGGTGCCCGCGTAGATGGGGCCCGAAAGCGCGAACTCGTAGCCCTTCATCCATGCGCCATCGAGCTCGGCTTCGTATCCGAGCAGCGCGAGCGCGGTCTCGTGAAGACGCACGTCGAGCTCGGACCAGAACACTTTGGTGAGGCTCGACTCCACCCCGGGCGGATCACCCGCGGTCGCGCGCGTCACCGTCTGCAACGTTTGGAGTCGGTAGGCCTCGGCATCGATGTACGCCTGGGCGATCCGCGCGCGTGTGAGTGGGTCGGTCGAGTTGGCACCGCCGTCGCGGGAGAGCGCGATCAACCGCTCGGCCGTCGCGGTGAACCGACCGGGGCTGCGCAGGGTAAGGCCGCGTTCCGAACCCGTGGTCGCCATCGCGACGCTCCACCCCTGATCCACGCCGCCGAGCACAAGATCGTCGGTGACGAGCGCGTCCTCGAAGAAGACTTCGGCGAATCCTTCGTCGCCGTCGAGTCGACCGAAGCCGCGCACGGTGACGCCGGGCGTATCGAGCGGCACCAGGAAGTACGTGAGACCGCGGTGACGTTCCGCCGATGGGTCGGTGCGAAACAGTCCGAACAGATGCGTGCAGAACGCGCCGCGCGTGGTCCAGGTCTTCTGCCCGTTCAACCGCCAACCGCCCGCTGAGTCGTCGCGTGCCGCGGTGGAACGAATGCCCGCCAAGTCACTCCCGGCGTCGGGTTCGGACCACCCCTGACACCACGACTCCTCGCCGCTCGCCATCTTCGCCAGCAACCGATCCTGTTGCGCGACGGTCCCGAACTCGAAGATCGTCGGCGCGAGCAGGAAGATGCCGTTCTGCGTCACCCGCTGGGGCGCGCCGGCTCGGTAATACTCCTCCTCGAAGATCAACCACTCCCAGAGGCTGGCCCCCCGACCGCCGTACTCCTCGGGCCACGACACCACCGCCCAGCGGGCGTCGAAGAGCGTCCGCTCCCATTCCAAGTGGCGGGCAAAGCCCTCGCGGGTGTCGCCACTCGGCAGGGGCTCGGGCGGCACATTCGCCTCGAGCCATTCCCGCACGTCGGCCCGAAATACCTGCTCCTGCGGGCTCCACGTGAGGTCCATCAGGGGCGTGAACCTACTCCCCGTCCCGCGCGTTCGGCGTTCCGGCGCAGCCACCGCCCGCCGGATCCTGCGGTATTTGACCGAATCCCGTGATTTACACCAGAATCATCCAGTTCCCGAGGCGGGAATTGGGAGGGACGAGATGACACGGACCCACCGGCGAGTGCTCGCGACGATCGCGACACTGGCCATGGCGATCGGTACGACGACGATCGGAGCAACCAGCGCTCCCGCGCTCACGAACCCCGCGATTCCGTGGCTGCGCTTGGACCACACCATCACGTCGCAGCCGTGGGCCGGCGGCACGACCAAGGCCTCCGACCTCGAAGGATCCGCCTTTCTCCCCTTCGACGATCAATTCGTGATCGCGGACGACCAAGGCAAACGCGTGTACTTCGTCGACCGCAGCACCGGCGCGCTCGTGCGCACGGTCGCGCAGAGCGCGTTCACGGCGGCGTTGCCCCTTGGCGGTGGTGCCCCGGCGGATCTCAATCGCAGCGACGCGTTCCGCGGGGTCGCATACGACGTGTTCTCCGACAGCATCTACGTGTTCTCCGGCAATTGCTGCGGCCTCGTGGGTCCGTTCGAACCGACCGTGTTTCGGCTCAAGCGCGACCCCACCAGCCAGTTCCAAGTCGAGTCGTATCAAGCACTGCCCGAGGGCACCGACGCCCTCGCGGCCAGCGTGCGCCGAGGCACCGGCCTGTACTTCGGCAGGGGCACGAAGATCAAGACCTACGACTACGCGACGAACACCATCGGGCCCGACATCAAACTCGTCGGCACGGGGAACGCGATCCTCGGAATGGACTTCGTCGATCCGTCGACCTTGATGGTGACGAACGACGCCGGACAGCTCATCCGCGTCTCCACCGCCGACTGGACCGCGGTTTCGGGCTGGACCTTCGATCTCACCGGATTCGGGATCGGCGTGGCGCAATCGGTCATGGCGATCGGCGACCAGTTCTACGTCTCCGACGGTGACGATACCCACCCGTCGAACGACCCTACGCGCCACCGCGTGTATGCACTCAACCTCGGTGAGGCTCCCCCGGTCAGCGCGGCGTTCACACCCCACGTGACGCGCGGACCCGCGCCCCTCGTCGTGTGGTTCATCGACCACAGCGTGCGAGCCACCGCCTACTCGTGGAACTTCGGCGACGGCACCGGGTCAACGCTCGCGAATCCCGCGCACATCTACACCAACGCCGGCACCTACAACGTCACACTCCACGTGACCGGCGTCGGCGGTGCGAGCGATGCCTCCGCACCGATCACGGTCCTTCCCGCGGGTACCGCCACCGGCGGGTACACCCTCGACGGCTTCGGTGGGGTGCATCCGTTCCGTGTCGACATCGCGTCCACCCCTCCGGCCACCACTGGCGGCGGCTACTGGCCGGGTTGGGACATCGCACGCGGATTGGCGCTCACCGGTGACGGCCAGGGTGGATACATGCTCGACGGCTTCGGTGGGCTGCATCCGATCGGCGTGGGCTCGAACCCGGCGCCTGCGGCCACCATGGACGGTCCGTACTGGCTCGGGTGGGACGCCGCACGCGGCGTCGCCCTGATGCCCAACGGAAATGGCGGATACGTGGTCGACCTCTTCGGCGGTATTCATCGCTTTCGCATCGGCACTGGCCCGCTGCCACCCGCGGCCACGGGCGCGCCGTACTGGAGTGGACAGAATCAAGCGCGCGGCATCGCGGTACTGCCCGACGGCAGCGGTGGGTATGTCGTCGACCGCGACGGAAACCTCCACGCGTTCTCGATCGGAACGTCGGGGGCACCGCCTTCGCCGACGGGCGTGTGGAACGCGCCACCCGGTCAAGAGGCGCAGGGTGTGGCGGTTCTCGACCCGAGCCGGGGCGGCTTCACCGTCGACGGTTTCGGCGTGATCCACCGGTTCACGATCGGCGGGTTGGCTCCTCCGACGAGCGGGAACGCAACCTGGACCGGCTGGAACATCGCGCGCGACCTCGCCGTACTGCCGGGGAGTTAACTACCGGGGAGCGAGACCTCGCCGAGCGCGATGGACTTGGCCCAGCGATAGTCGGCCTTGCCCGATGGTGACCGCACGATCTCGTCGACGAGATGAACTTCCTTGGGCACCTTGTATCCCGCGATCGTGGCGCGCGCGTGCTCGGCAAGATCTTCGGCCGTCGGCTTCGCGTCACCGCGCGCCTTGACCACGGCGGCCACGCGCTCGCCCCAACGTTCGTCGGGCACTCCCACCACCACCACGTCGAACACCTCGGGGTG
>JANYLF010000260.1 GCA_025357995.1 Acidimicrobiia bacterium
AGGAGCGGCGGCAGCACCTCCGTGATGGGCGGCGCAGGAATGAGCATCGATTCGGTGATACCGGTGAGGACGGTGATGAACGGTGGGATGGCCACACCGGGGTTCACGAGTTCCTCGGGAGCGCGGTCATCGTGGGGCACAACATCCGATTCGACATCTCGTTCCTCGACGCGGCGCTTACCGCGCACGGCTACTCAAAGCTCGACCACCGTCGAGTCGACACCCTCGGGCTCGCGCGGCGGTTGCTGCGCGACGAAGTGCCGGACCTCAAGTTGGGCACCCTGGCGCGTCACCTGCGCGTGGCGGTCTCGCCGTGTCACCGCGCGTTCGCCGACGCGAGCGCGACCGCCGAGGTCCTCCACGCGCTCCTCGAACGCGCCGCCACCTTCGGCGTGCTCGGCCTCGACGATCTGCTCGCGCTGCCAACCATTCGTGCTCACCCGTCGGCGAGCAAGTTGCGTCTCACCGCGCGTCTGCCCCGCTCCCCCGGCGTGTACCTCATGAAGGACCGCGGCGGTCGGGTGCTCTACGTGGGCAAGGCGACCAATCTCCGGTCGCGCGTGCGCTCGTACTTCGGCGGTGACGATCGCAAGAAGGTCCCCCAGCTGCTCCGCGAGACCGAAGCCATCGATTGGATCGAGTGCAGTCACGAACTCGAAGCGTCGGTACGGGAGCTGCGGCTCATCCAAGAGCTCGAACCACGCTTCAACCAGCAGGGCAAGCGGTGGCGGTCCACGTCCTACGTGAAGCTCACGCTGGCCGAGCGATTTCCCCGCCTTGCCGTCGTACGCGCGGTGAAGTCCGACGGGGCGTTGTACCTCGGCCCGTTCGCTTCGTCCCGTGCCGCGCACACCGTTCGGGAAGCCATCGAGTCGGCCGCGCCATTGCGGCGCTGCACGGCGCGCATCGGGCGCACCGCCGCATTACGAGACGACGCGCCGTGTTCGGCCGCGCAACTCGGCGTGGCGTCGTGTCCATGTACGGGACACACGACCGAATCCGAATACGCCGCGGTCGTCGAACTCGTCCGGGTTGCGCTCACCGGCACGCCGAGCTTGCTCCTCGAACCGCTCGAACGGCGCATGCATCGGCTGGCAGAGACCGAACGATTCGAAGAAGCCGCACTCACCCGCGATCGGCTCGCCGCGCTGAGTCGCACGTTGCGGAGACGACACACCCTCGAATGGCTCTCCACGAGTGGAGACATGGTCATCGCCGTCGCGGGCGGAATCGTCACCCTCGTCGACGGTCGGCTCGCGCTCGGCGACGCGGAGCTCGACTTCGGAGTCGTTGCCGACGGCGTGCCAACCCTGCTCGACCGGCGGCGCGTCGACGAGCTCATGATCGTGGCGCGATGGCTCGAGCGCGCGACAAATTCCGGTGATGCACGCTTACTCGAAGTGTCCGGTGCACCCGCCTCGCCGAGCTCGGGAGGGGTACGTGGTTACGAGCCGGTATCGCGCCGCGGGATTCGCCGCGGCCGCTGATCCCCCGTCGGGGGCGGCGCGGCGGCTTCGGTCGGGCGCGGCCGAGCCGCGACTGCCGTTGCGGTTGCGGCCGCGGCCGCTGCCGCACCGATATTCGGGGCCGGTCCTCGCGGCGGTGCCGGCTTCGCACGACCGGCGGTGACAGGGCGGCGGGACCACCATCCCGGGAGCTCGATGAACATCGTCGCCAACACCGTCGCGAACAGCGCCCACACCGGCACGAGCACGGCCAGCCGGGCGTACGTCGCGACGCTGTTGTCGAGCATGAGGTCCACGAAGGTGTTCGCGTCGACGAACCCGGTCCACTTGGCGAGCATGCGGACCACGAACGCACCGACCACGAACGCGACGACCCACGCCAGAATCCGCAAGGGCAAGCGCATCTCGTCGGCGGGCGCGAACCGCCTCCGCCGGGCGGGAAGCGGCGCACGCAGCGTGCGCGGTACGCCGGATGCCGGCGGCGCACTCGAGCCCGCCGCCGCACCCGGTCGTGTGGCCGAGGCCTCGCGGTACTGCGCGGGCAGCTTGAGCTGGCGCGAACAACTGGCGCACGGGAACACTGGCGCGTCGCCGACCGCGTCGAGCCGATGCTTGAACCCGCACGCCGGACACTGCAGCGCGGTGGCCACTACTGGGCTCCGGTCATCACGCGCTGCGACGTGGCGATCCACCGGTCGAGCGTCTCCCGCGCGGAGCCGTCGTCGATGGCGGCGGCCGCGCACTCGATGCCGCCTTCCCAGGTGTCGACGATCTCCGCGACCTGCAAGGCCGCCGCGGCGTTGAGCAAGACCACATCGCGCCGTGGTCCGGTTTCGCCGCCCAGGATCGCGCGCACGATCTCGGCACTGGCGGCCGCGTCGCCACCGCGCAGATCATCGCGGCTCGCGCGGGCGAGGCCGAAATCGAGGGGCTCGATCGAGGCGCTGGTGACGGCGCCGCCTCGCACGTCGAGCACCGTCGAGGTATCGGAGGTGGTGAGCTCGTCGAGTCCATCGTGGCCGAAGAACACCATGGCGCGGGTGGAACCAAGTTCCACGAGTGCCAATGCCACTCGATCGGCCATCGCCGGATCTCCCACACCCACTACTTGCCGTTGCACCCGCGCCGGGTTCGCGAGCGGGCCCAGGAAGTTGAACGTGGTCGGCACACCGATCTGCGCGCGCGCCGGACCCGCGAATCGCATGGCGGGATGGAATTTCTGCGCAAAGCAGAATCCGATCCCGGCCTCCGCGATGCATTGCGCCACACCCGCGGCGTCGAGATCGATCACCACACCGAGCGCCTCGAGCACGTCGGCGGAACCACACACCGACGACGCGGCCCGGTTCCCGTGCTTGGCCACGCGCACCCCGGCGCCGGCCACCACAAGGGCGGTGACCGTGGAAATGTTGAACGTGTGCGAACGATCGCCGCCCGTACCGCACGTGTCCATGATCGGCCCGGCCTCGGACTCGGGCACAACGGTCACGATCTCCGAATACCGCAACATCGTGCGCACCAGCGCCGCCAACTCGGCCGGCGTCTCGCCCTTGGCCCGCAGCGCGACCGCGAACGCCGCGATCTGCGCGTCGGTCGCGTTGCCTTCGAGAATCGTCGAGAGTGCCCCCGCGAGCAGGTCCGGGTCCACATCGTCGCGCCGCATGAGCGGCTGCAACACCTCCGGCCAGTTCACACTCGCGCTCACGCGGTCAATCCCACCACAGGTCGTGGTCGATGACGCCGCGGGCGATGAGACCCAGCTGCACTTGACTCGTGCCTTCGACGATCGTGAGCTGCTTCGCGTCTCGGTAATACAGCTCCGTGAGGTGCTCCTGCATGTAGCCCGCCGCGCCGAGCATCTGCAGCGCGTGATTGCTCACCTTCACCGCCAACTCGGTCGCGTAGTACTTACACATCGAGAGATACGGGACCCATTCCTTGGTGTATTTCCCCTGGTCGGCCAGCCACGCCGCCCGGTACGTGAGCAGACGCGCCGCTTCGATTTCGGTCGCGAGCTCGGCGATCTTCCACTGGATGCCCTGAAAGTCGGCGATGGTCTTGGTGAACGCCGCTCGTTCCTTCACGTACTCCACCGCGTACATGAGCGCGCCTTCGGCGAGACCGATCCCGCGCGCCGCGACTACGGGCCGCATCGAATTGAGGCCGAGCATCGCGAGCCGGAAGCCGCCGATCTCGCCCACCATGTTGGTGTGGGGCACGCGCACGTCGTCGAGGATCAACTCGCCCGTGTCGACGCCGCGCACACCCATCTTGTCGTCGGTGCGCCCGACGCTCACGCCGGGCGTGGAGCGGTCGACGATGAAGCACGAGATGTCGGCGTGCGAACGCGAGTCGGCCGGGCCGGTCTTGGCGAACACGCAGTACCAGTCGGCCTGCACGACACCCGACATCCAGCACTTGGTCCCGTTGAGTATCCAGTCGTCGCCGTCGCGGACGGCCTTCGTGCGCATGCCGACCACGTCGCTGCCGGCCTGCGGTTCGGAAAGGCCGAATCCGGCCCGCATGTCGCCGCTCGCGACGCCGCGCACATAGTGATTCTTCTGTTTCTCGCTGCCCGCGATGAGGACCGGGCCGGTCGGCAGGCGCGTGAGCAGCAGCATCAGCGCGGCCGTGTTCGAG
>JANYLF010000273.1 GCA_025357995.1 Acidimicrobiia bacterium
CGTCGCTCACGGGTTGGGAACTTCCTGGTCGCGCAGGCCGTGCGGGTCGATCACTTCGCGGATGAGCGCGAGCTCGTCGGGCGACGGTGCGCGCGTCTCGGGAACGTCACTCGGTACGACGAGTTCGAAACCCGTGGCCGCGACGATCTCGTCGACGGTCACACCTGGGTGCACCGAACGCAATCGCATGTGATGGTCGGGGGTCTCGAAGTCGAGCACGCCGAGGTTCGTGACCACGTGACGCAGCCGATGGAAGCGTCCGGCCGCACCGAGCTTCGCGGCGCGGTCGTAGCCCACGCCGGACACGACATCGACCTTCGGGACGAACACGCGGGTCGTGTGTTTCGGAAACCAGTAGCTCGTGGTGTTCTGAATCGTGTTGCCCGGCGCGCCGCGAAAGCCGAGCAACTGCACCTTGGGATTGCCCCAATCGCCGACGAACGCCATGTTCTGGTTGCCGAACATGTCGATCTGGCTGCCGCCCATCATCACGTGGCGGCGACCGGACCACACCACGTCGAACATCGAGCGGTAGGGATTCCACGCCTCGATGGTCTTCGGATCGTCGGTCGGACCGACGGGATACGGGCCACTGATGAGCAGCGCCTCACCGTCGGTCATGACGAGATCGGGCGAGAAGCTGGCGCGCGCCAACCGACCGCCGATCATCGGGACGTTCCCGATCGGGTTCGCCATGATCTCGCCGTCACCGCGGAAACATTCCGCCACTGCGATCACGCAGTACTCCGCGCGGGTGATGAGGTCACTCGTCGAGTCGCTCACAGCCCGACCACCTTCCGGTACTCGTCGTGGCCGCCGCAGTCGAGGTACTTCGCGCGCCATTCGAACCAGGCCTCGGGCGACTTGGCGCTCGCCACGTACGCGCGTTGAAACTCTTCGTCGCGCGGGTAGTCGGGCACGCACTCCGTGAAGTGCGCTCCGTGACGTGCTTCCACGATGCCGTCCGTCATCAACCGATTGATCTTCAACGACTGCACCGGACCGCCGGCTGCGAGCTCGTCGGTGTCGACGATCTTCTCCACGCTCATGAACCGTCGATCGGCCGCCATGCAGAACAAGTCGTCGAAGTAGGGATCGACGTTGAGGTACTGACCGTTCCCGCGGCGATCGCCGCGATGCATGTGGATGAGCGCGACGTCGAGGTGCAGCGCGGGGGCGGCCACCAGCTCTTCGGCGTCGTCGTAGGGCGACACGACCGTGCGGATCTCGTCCTGACGGTCGAGCAGATCAGAGCCGAGTCCCACCCGGGTAGGGATGAACGGCACCCGCCACGCCGCGGCCTGAAGACCGAGGAGGAACATGCCTTCGTCCATCTCGAGCGTGCTCACGGCTCCCGACTGACGGGCATTCCGGAAATGCGGCTCGAGGGCAATCGAGTCCAACGAACAGAAGGCGTAGACGGCATTGCGCACCTTCCCGGTGGCGCACAACAGGCCGAGATCCGGACCCCCGTACGACACCACCGTGAGGTCGGCGACGTTGCTACGGGCGATCGCCCGCACGAGGCTCATGGGCTTGCGCCGCGACCCCCATCCGCCGATCCCGATCGTCATCCCGTCGCGTAATTCCGCGACGACGTCATCTTCCGTCACGATTTTCGAAGATTCACTCACTTGGCCGTATCCGTCTCGCGCTTGGCGACGAACGCGTCGCGGTGTTCGTCGGCGACGCCGGAGAGGTTCAACTCGAACGTGAAACCTTGCTCGTACCGATACGAGCGCTTCACGTCGATCGGGTCGATGCCATTGAGCGACTCCTTCGCGGCGCGGATGACCGTCGGGCTCTTCGCGGCGATGTCACGCGCCACCGCGAACGCGGCGTCGCGCAACTCCGCGTGCGGAACGACTTGCAAGACAGAACCGAAATGATGCAACTCCTGCGCCGTGATCGTGGCCGCGGTGTACACCATGGCGCGCATGCGGTGCTGGGGAACGAGACGGGCGAGATGCGTGGCCGCGCCCAACGCGCCGCGATCGACCTCGGGCAGACCAAACGTCGCGTCGTCACTCGTGATCACGATGTCGGCATTGCCCACCAGGCCCACGCCGCCACCGAGACAGAACCCGTTGACCGCGGCGATCACCGGCACCGCACATTCGTAGACCGCGGCAAAGGCCGCGAAGCACCCCCGGTTTGCGCCAATGAGGGCGCCGAAGCCCTCGGTGTTCTGCATCTCCTTGATATCGACGCCGGCGTTGAAGCCCCTGCCCTCGGCTCGCAGCACCACCACGTGGACGGCGGGGTCCTCGCCCGCGGCCCGCAGGATGGCGGCCAGCTCGAACCAACCGGCCACGGTCAGGGCATTGACCGGGGGGTTGTTCATGACGATCTCGGCGATGCCGGCGTCGTCGACGGTCAGGGTTGTAGGCATGGGCAGGTCCGGGGCAGGCGAGAAGGTTTCTGACGGGTCGTCAGATCGGGGAAACTTACCCGCATGAGCGAAGCGAGCCCTACCCCCAGCCTGTACCCATCGTGTCGCGGAACGGGGCCCGTCCGGCCCGGCCCGCAGGGCCAGGAGGACAAGTGATGAGGGATGAGCTGGACATGTCGGGACGCGTCGTGCTGGTGACGGGCGGCGCGCGAGGGATCGGGCGCGGTATCGCCGAGGCTTTTCTCGCCCGAGGCGCGCAGGTCGCGATCTGTGGACGGACCGAACCCGGGGAGCTCCCGACCGCCGACGGTCACGTCGCGATCTTCATCGCGGCCGACGTCCGCGACCCCGACGCAGTCGACGCGCTCGTCACGTCCGTGGTGGCCGCGTTCGGTCGGCTCGACGTCCTCGTCAACAATGCGGGTGGTTCACCTTCGGTCGACTCCGCGACCGTTTCCCAAAAGTTCTCGAAGTCGATCATCGAGTTGAACCTGGTCGCGCCGTTGGTGTGCGCACAGCGCGCCAATGCGGTGATGCAAACGCAACCCGAAGGCGGCGTCATCATCAATGTCGCGAGCGTGAGTGGCCTCCGCCCATCGCCGGGGACGGCGGCGTACGGCGCGGCGAAAGCCGGTCTGCTCAACCTCACGCAGACCTTCGCGGTGGACTATGCCCCGCGCGTACGCGTGAACGCGATCAGCGCGGGACTCATTCGGACCGAGCAGTCGCATCTCCACTACGGCGACGAGGCCGGCATCGCGGCGGTGGGTGCCACTGTCCCCCTCGGTCGGATGGGAACGCCGGACGACATCGCGAACGCCTGCGTCTTCTTCGCGTCGCCACTCGCGGCTTACGTGTCCGGCGCGAACCTGCTCGTCCACGGTGGTGGCGAGGCTCCGGCGTACCTCGCCGTCGCGCGCGAATAGCCCGTGCACTTGACACCCGGCGCGGCGACCGGGAGCATCCGGGAATGACACACCTGCACCCGTTGTCCATGCTCTCCGGCGACGAGATTTCGCGCGCGAGCGCGATCGTACGCGCCGACGCTCGCTTCGCCGAGGGCGCGGCCTTCGTGCACGTCGTTCTGCACGAGCCGGACAAGACGGCACTGGCCCACGCGGCCGTCGACCGTCAGGTACGGGTGGAACTCGTGACCGGTCCGGGAGTCGGCGTCGACGACGTGATCGTGTCCCTCACCGGCGGTGGCGTCGTGAGGTGGCAGACCATCCCGAACGTCCGGCCCACGCTGCTCTTCGGCGAAGCTGCCCACGCGGTATTCACGACCCGTGAGCATCCCGAGTACATCGCCGCACTCGCCAAACGCGGCATCACCGACATCAACACCGTGCAGATCGACCCCTGGCCGGCGGGCAGCTTTGGGTACGACGCGGAAATCGACCGGCGCATCGCGCGTTGCATCTCGTTCATCCGCACCGACCCACAGGACAATGGCTACGCGCGGCCCATCGAAGGGTTGATCGTGCACTTCGACCTCGGTCGGAACGAGGTCATCGAGGTGATCGATCACGGGGTGACCACCATGCCGACGCAGCACGCCCGGTACTTCGCGCCTGATCACGTGCCGTTGCGCACCGACCTGAAACCGATCGAGATCACCCAGCCCGAAGGCCCGAGCTTCACCGTCGACGGCAACCTCGTGCAGTGGCAGAAGTGGTCGTTGCGGGTGGGTTTCGATCCGTACGAGGGCCTCGTGATCCATCAAGTCACGTACACCGACGCCGGCCGCGACCGTTCGATCCTGCACCGCGCGTCGATCTCGGAGATGGTCGTGCCGTACGGCGCGCCGGGTGAGCTCCAAGGCTGGAAGAACGCGTTCGACGCGGGTGAGTGGGGCCTCGGCCGCATGACGCAATCGCTCACGCTCGGCTGCGATTGTCTCGGGGAAATCCATTACTTCGACGCCACGCTCGCGCGCGAAGACGGCGAGCCGTACGTGATCGAGAACGCGATCTGCATGCACGAAGAGGACTACGGGATCCTCTGGAAGCACGTCGACCTGTGGGGCGGTACCAGCGAGGTGCGCCGGAGCCGTCGACTCGTCGTGAGCAACATCGCGACCGTCGGCAACTACGAGTACGGCTTCTTCTGGTATTTCTATCTCGACGGCAACATCCAGCTCGAGGTGAAGCTCACCGGCATCGTCTCCCCTCAAGCGATCGAACCAGGGGTGAGTAACGAGTTCGCGAACGAGATCGCGCCGGGTGTGGCCGCCCCCAATCACCAACATCTCTTCTGCGCGCGACTCGACTTCGACGTCGACGGACCCGCCAACGAGGTCTACGAGGTGGAGGCGGAGCGGATGCCGGCCGGTCCCGAGAACCCGTGGCTCAACACGTTCCGAGCCAAGCACACCCGGTTCGAATCCGAACTCGACGCGATTCGCGACACCAACTCCGCGACCTCCCGTGCGTGGCGCATCGTGAATCCGTCGTCGCGCAACGGCCTCGGCCAGCCGGTCGCCTACAAACTCATTCCCACCATGAGCACGCCCACGTTGCTCGCGCATCCCGAGTCGAGCGTGGGCCGACGCGCCGGCTTCGCACAGCACAACCTGTGGGTCACCCCGTACGCGCCCGACGAACGGCGCGCGGCCGGCAACCACCCGAACCAGTCCACCGGCGGCGACGGGCTCCCCGCATGGACGGCCACTGATCGCCCACTCGTCGATACCGACGTGGTCGTCTGGTACACGTTCGGCGTGACGCACTTCGTGCGCCCCGAAGACTGGCCGGTCATGCCGGTGGAATACGCCGGCTTCCTCCTGAGTCCCTTCGGCTTCTTCGACCGCAATCCCGCCCTCGACGTTCCCCCGTCAACGCACTGCGCGCCGAGCGAGTAGCTCGCGCCTCGACCATGCGACGCGTGCCCTCGTCGTGAAACTCAGGCGAGGACTGGGTAGACCTCGAAGTTGCCTTCGAGGCCCTTCAACGTTGAGGTACGCGGATCCCCGAACGTGAACGTTCCAAGGCCGTCCGCAAGTGCATGCACGATATGCGACGCGAGGATTTCGCCACCGAGCGCGAGCGCGCTGATTCGAGCCGCGATGACGACAGTCCGCCCGTAGAAGTCATCCGCGTGGCGGAGGGCTTCACCGGCATGTAGGCCCGCACGTACCCGTATCGGAATGCCGCTGTATCCGGACGCCGTTTGGTCTCGGAGCATCAAACACGACCGAAGCGCGAACGCGGCCGACGGAAACGCGAGCATGAAACCGTCGCCTTGTGACTTGACGACGTACCCACGATGCTCCTCGACGCTGTCATGCACGACGCGGTCATGCCACGCAAGCATCCGCATGAACTCGGTCTCGCCGAGTCGCTCCATCAGCACGGTGGACGACTCGATATCGCTGAAGACGATCGTGACGGTGCCGTCGGGCGCAGACGCAGCTACGACGTCGGGTCGGTCGCCTCGCACAAGGTGTTCGACGCGATCGATGCTCTTCGTCAACGACACAGAGGTGAAGGCCTCATCTGCGGGCGCCGATGCATGCCACTGGATGACCCGCCAGTGCCCTTGCTCGATCACGAACGTGGCCGTCAGACGCGGACGCTGCTCAGACCCGTCCGCGAACATCAAACGGGGACGGTCCGATACCCAGCCGACATTCCCGCAGGAGTACGCGCGGATTTCACCCGGCTCCACCGTGAGACTCGGCATCTCGCCGACCTGCGTCGCAAACACGTTCACGCCGTCCGCGCCCGTGTACCACTCCTCAACATCCGTACCGACGATCAGCAAACTGGGCGCCGTCGAGAGCACCTCAGCGAAACCATCGATATCTACTGCTTCCCACATCCGATAGATACGGAGCAGTAACGCTCGAAGCTCTTCACTCGGGACTACCTCAGCCACGCCGACATCCTCGCCCGGTTCGCCACGCTCCGCCACCAGGCACCCGATTTTCGAGCCCTTCGCCGACTTACGCGTGTTGGGAGCTGACGCTCACGACCTCGCCGGTCATGTAGGTGGAGTAGTCGGACGCGAGGAAGACAATCACGTTCGCGATCTCCCACGGAGCGGCGGCGCGGCCGAACGCCTCGCGCGCGGTCAACTCCTCCAACACTTCGTCGCTCGTGACCTTCGACAGGAACGGATGCATCGCAAGCGACGGCGCCACTGCGTTCACGCGCACGC
This sequence comes from Acidimicrobiia bacterium, assembly GCA_025357995.1. Lineage (GTDB taxonomy): Bacteria > Actinomycetota > Acidimicrobiia > IMCC26256 > JAENVU01 > JAENVU01. Next base: position 6,551 of record JANYLF010000273.1, read on the forward strand.
CGTACAACGCGGCCTCCATCGCCGCGCACCGAGTGAGCGCCATCACCCCCGCCTTAGCGGCCGCGTAATGCGCTTGACCTCGTTGCGCGCGCCAACCCAACACCGACGCGTTGTTGACCACCACGCCCGCGTGCCGCGGCTGCATGTGACGCAGCGCGGCGCGCACGCATCGGAACGTTCCGTTGAGTGTGACGTCGAGCACCTTCATCCATTGCTCGTCGGTCATGTCGACGAGATCCGCGGTGCCGCCGAGCCCCGCGTTGTTCACCACGACGTCGACCTCGCCGACCGCCGCGACCGCGCCCGCGAACATCGCCTGCACCTGCTCCTCGACGGTCACATCGCACGGCAGCGCGGCCGCCACGCCATCGCCGAGCTGCTCGGCCGATTCGTGCAACCGCCGCTCGTGCGCGTCGCTGATCACGACGGTCGCACCCTCCGCGATGCAACGTTCGGCCGTTGCGAACCCGATCCCTGTCCCCGCCGCAGCGGTGACCAAGACCCGTTTGCCGTCCAACAACCCATGACCCGGCGGCGGCGCAGACGGCGAAAGTTCTTGATCAGGCATCACACGACCTTGGGTTCGGGCGGCAGGCCGAGGACCCGCTCGCCGATGATGTTGCGTTGAATCTGATTCGAACCGCCGTAGATCGTGTCGGCTCGGGTGTAGAGAAACATGCGTTGCGCCAACGAGAGCTCGTACGGCAACGCCTCGCCCACTTGCGACCACGGGCCGAGCACGTCCATCGCGAGCTCGCCCATACGCCGGTGCAGACCGGCCCAGAACAACTTGCCGATCGACGTCTCGCGCGTCACGTCGCCCCGCGCCATAGCCGTGAGTCCGCGCATCGCGGTGTAGCGCATGATCTCGACCTCGATGTAGATCTGCGCGAGTCGTTGGCGCATGACGAGGTCCGTAGCAACCCCCCGCTCACGAGCCACCGCCACCATCTCGTCCCACTCGTGAGCGAAGCCGAGCTGCTGGCCGAGGGTGAGCGCGCCGCGTTCGAACGCGAGCGTGCCCATCGCGACTTTCCACCCGCCGTTGACCTCACCCACCACCAAGTCAGAGGCGGTGCGCGCGCCGTCGAAGAACACTTCGTTGAACTCCGACGTGCCGGTGATCTGGGAGATCGGTCGGATCTCGATCCCGGGCTGATCCATCGGGACGAGCAAGTACGAGATGCCACGATGGCGGGGCGCGACGCGGTCGGTCCGTGCCAACACGAAACACCACTGCGCCCAGTGCGCGAGCGAGGTCCACACCTTCTGGCCGTCGATCACCCAATCGTCGCCGTCGAGCTCCGCGCGCGTGGAGAGGTTCGCGAGATCCGAACCCGCGTTGGGTTCGGAGTAGCCCTGGCACCACAGCTCGTCGCCGCTCGCGATGCGGGGCAGAAACCGAGCGCGCTGCGCGTCGGTACCAAAGTGCAAGATCGTCGGGCCGATCAACCCTTCGCCCACCAGCCCGACCCGGCCGGGCCCGCCCGCCCGCGCGTACTCCTCGTAGAAGATCACCTGCTCGAGGAGAGACGCGTCTCGACCGCCGTACTCGACCGGCCACGACAAACAGGTCCACCCCGCCCCGCCGAGGGCGCGTTCCCACTCGAGTCGCTCGTCGAACAACGCATGCTCGTCACCCGGACCGCCGCGCCCGCGCACGCCCGCGAACGCGCCATCGAGCTGGGTCACCAACCACTCGCGCGCTTCGGCGCGAAACGCGTCGTGCTCGGCCGAGAATCGAAGTTCCACAGAATCAGCGGGGCCGGTAGAACGGGTTCCAGGGATCGTCGAGCGCCGAAAGCATCTCGTCGACGGCCGGTCCACCCTTCAGACCGGACAGCAGCGCCTCGGTCATCGCGGCGCGGTTGTTCGCGAACACCGCTTTCGCATCGGCCGCGAGGGGGTTCACCCACACGGCCGCGACCAAGACGAGTTCGCCGACCCAGTCGGGCGAGATGATCTCCTGCGCGACCGCGTCGGCCACACCCGCGGCCACCCCGGCCTGCGCGGCACCCCAGGTCATCTCCGCATGACGCTCGCCCGCGATCCCGGCCTTGTTCACGAACAACGTGGGCGGCTGGACCGCTACACCAGGTTGGATAATGGTGACAAACGGCGCATGGCCGCGAGTGGGCGACGCCAACGCCGACACCCACGCGGTCCCGACCGGCCCGGACCGTTCCCCCAACACCGTGTTGATGTGGGCGGCCTCCATGCCCTCGCCGACGAAGCTCTCACCGATCTGCACCCGGGCATGTTGGCAGACGGCGTGGCTCAGGGTCGACGCGCCGTGCCCGGACCAGCACCGCGACCGTCAGCGCCGCGAGCACGACGCCCGCGGCGAGCTCGGTCCGCAGTCCTTCAGTGGACTCCCGTTGAATCTGTTTGTGGATCCGATCGACCCAGCCGGGCAACGGGTTCACGCCGAAGAAGAACTCGCCGGGCTTATCCGAGTCGAGGATCGCCGCGCCCGCTATCCCGGCGATCAGGGCGCGGCGGGGTGGCACCCCGGCCACCGTCACGAGCGCAAGCGTCGCAAGCCCGAGCAATCCGTCTCGCTTAGCGACCGCGTAGAAGCCGTCGCGACCGAGTTCGGGATTTCCCCAGTGCGGTGTCATGTCCATCACCACGAGGGTGCCAAATCCCAGCCCGAAGGCCGCGACGGGTCGACGCCGAAAAACACTGCCGGCGATGGCACCCGCGAGGACATGATTCGTGATGAACATCCGCTGCACTTCCACTCTCGGCCCTTCGGGCCGGGCCGTTCGAGCCCCGCTCCGCCCGCACCGCTTTTACGTCGGATTCGTCGGGCGTCGCTCCTCGGTAGTGTGCCGCGTCGGTCCACCCCCGCGGACCATTCCCATCATGCAACGGAGGTTCAGGTGTCGTTCAAGGTCGGAGTGCAACTCCACCCTCAGGTCGGAACCGTCGACGAGCTCCGCACCGCATGGAAGGCCGCCGACGCCATGGGCGCCGACAGCATCTTCATCTGGGACCACTTCTTTCCGCTCTACGGCAACCCCGATGCCGCGCACTACGAGGCGTACACGCTGCTCGCGGCAATGGCGGTCGATACCGAGCACGCGCACCTCGGCGCGCTCGTGACGTGCAACTCGTACCGCAATCCGCAACTGCTCGCCGACATGGCGCGCACGATCGACCTCTTGAGCCACGGCCGCTTCATTCTCGGCATCGGATCTGGTTGGTTCGAGCGCGACTACACCGAATACGGCTACAACTTCGGGACCGCGCCATCCCGGCTTCGGGACCTCGAAGCCGCCCTGCCGAAGCTGGCCGACCGACTCGGCGCGTTGGTGCCGCCACCTGACGGCGACGTGCCCATCCTCATCGGCGGCAGTGGTGAAAAGGTCACGCTCCGACTCGTCGCCGAGTACGCCGATGCGTGGAACTCGTTCGGACCACCCGAGAACTTCGCGAACAAGAACGCGGTCTTGAACCGGTGGTGCGAGAAGTTGGGTCGTTCGCCGCACGAGATCGAACGGACCGTCGCGATCCAACCGAATGAGCTCGACGCGATCGACGCGTACGTGGCCGCGGGCGCTGAGCATTTCATCGTGATGATCGGCGCGCCCTACGACCTCGCACCACTCGCAGCGTTGATCGCCGCGCGCGGATGACACCACCGGTCCTGCTCCCGCCAGGAGCTCGACCGGGATTCATCGGGCCGCTGGCCGTACCCGGCGATCTCTGGTGGGTCTGCGCCGAACCCACGCCACTCGCGGGGATGGCCTATCCGCGCGCCGGCGTCTGGGCCACGCTCGCGGAACGCGGATTCCGTCACGTGATCGATCTCACCGGCGATGCCGCGAAATACGACGCCACTCCGCTCGTGAGCCACGCAAGCAAGTTGTCGGACCTCATCGGCCGTCGTCGTCCCCCCGATCCGGAACGTGACGAAGCGCGGATCCACGTGGCCGCCATGCTCGTCGCCGATCGATGGAGCGCGGGCGAGGGCGTGATCGTGCATTGTCACGGCGGGCGAGGGCGCACCGGCGCCGTGATCGGCAGCGCGCTGGTCGTGCTCGGTCACGAACCCGGTGCCGTCGTCGACTGGCTCCACCGAGTCCAACGGACGCGCGGCCGACGAGGTTGGCCAGAACAGCGCTGGCAGGCCGAGGTAGTCCTCCGTTCCGGCGACGCCTGACCGTCCCCTCGGGGTCGCGAGATTCGCGCGCTCCGCGCGAAGCGTTCCCAGCATTAGGAAGAGTTCGATCATGCCGAAATGCTCCGCCTTGCCACAGAACGTGGCATGAACTAGCAAAGTGGTTCGGCGGATTCTGTATTGCGTGGCGTGACACCCCGCCGGGCCGCGGACCCGAGGGAAACCATGGTCGACCAACTCACACAGCGCACTCCCACGCGCCACGAGCGACGGGCTCGGCGCCTACGCCACGTTCGCCGGGTTCGGCGCGCCCTCGCTACCGCGCTGATCAGCGCACTCGTCTCGCTGGTCGCGGTCCTCGCAACCACGACCCCCACCGAAACCTCCCACATCGCGCACGGAAACCTGCCGCGCACCGCGTTCGAACCGCAGCCGGTCACGCACTCACGGCTGCAGTCCAATGACGCACCCGTCACCACGACGACGACCACCATCACCCAGCCGACCGCCGCGACGCTCGCGACGGCCGACACCGTGCTTCCGAGCCCCGAGGATGTGCCCGACGCGGGCGACACGCTCCCGACCGCCATCATCGGACGGATTCAGATCCCCAAGATCGGCCTCGACTCGGAGTTGCGCGACCAGATCACGCAGGAATCGATCGACCTCGGCCCGTCGCATTGGCCCGGCACCGCGATGCCCGGAGGGTTCGGGAACGCGGTCATCGCCGGACATCGCAACAGCCACACCGCGCCTTTCCACGACGCCGGCAATCTCCGCGTCGGCGATCAGATCACCCTCGTCGACGGGTCCGGCCACGCGTTCCACTACGCCGTGACCGAGATGTTCGTCGTGGATCCTTCCGCGGTATGGATCACCGAGCAGACGCCCGGTCACACGTTGACGCTGTTCACCTGCCATCCGCTTGGCTTGTCCGCGCAACGCCTGGTCATTCGCGCCGCGCTCACCTGACCGTCGCTGCGGTACGCGGGTACGGTCGCCACCATGACCGACCTCACGCGACGCCTCGACGGCATGCGGGTGCTCGTCGTCGGTGCCGGCACCCAAGCCATCGACGATCCCGACGCGCCGATCGGCAACGGTCGCGCCATCGCCGTGCGCGCGGCACGGGAAGGTGGGTTCGTGGTGTGTGCCGACCGCGACGAGCCGTCCGCCGCCGAGACGGCCCGACTGGCGGAGGAGGCGGGCGGCGGCGCGACGGTTGTCGTCGGCGATGTCTCGACCCCGGAGGGGTGCGCCGCGATTGTCGAAGGCGCGATCGGCGACGGAGTCGGTGAATCCATCGATGGGCTCGTGCTGAACGTGGGGATCGGGCGCGGCGCGGGTCTGCGCGGCACCACCGTCGACGATTGGGACATCACGGTCGACGTCAATCTCCGATCCCATTTCCTGATCTCGCAGATGGCGATCGACCGCATCTCCGACGGCGGCACGATCGTGTACATCAGTTCGGTCGCGGGTTTGAAGCCGGGAAGCCGCCTCCCCGCGTACGACGCGTCGAAGGCCGGTGTCATCGGTCTCTGTCGCAATGTCGCGATCGAAGGGGCGCGGCGCGGGATCCGCGCCAACGTGGTCGCGCCCGGGCTCATCGATACACCCTTGGGTCGTTGGGCGTCGGCGGGTCGGCCTTCCCGCGAGCGCACGCCGGTACCGCTCGGCCGCCAAGGGACCGCGTGGGAGGTCGCGGCGACGGTCGCGTTCCTCCTCTCGTCGGACGCGAGCTACATCACCGGCCAAACGATCGCGGTCGACGGAGGACTCACGCTCATATAGGGGGTCGAGACACCTGCGAGGGGGTAGGGTCCGAACCAAACACGGGAGTCCGATGCATCGGGCTGAGAGGAGGGCATGCAGCCCTCGACCGTCCGAACCTGATCCGGGTCATGCCGGCGCAGGGAGTCTCATTCGTAGCCTTCCGTGCGCGTCGGAGTGATCTCCGACCCCGAGGACGAGAGATGCGCGCCATCGTTGCCGCCGGCGGTGATCCGCTCGACGAGATCTGGCATTCCGCGCTTCCCGCCGACGCGCTGATCGTCGCGGCCGACTCCGGTCTTGCCCACGTCTACGCCCTCGGCCGCACCCCGCACGTGGTGGTCGGCGACTTCGACTCGGTCGATCCTGTGCATCTCGATCGCGCCGCCCGAGACGGCTCGCGCATCGATCACCATTCCACCGACAAGGACGCGACCGATCTGGAACTCGCGCTCGAAGTCGCGCGTCAACTCGGCGCTACCGAGGTCACGGTCATCGGCACCGGCGGTGGTCGCCTCGATCATTTCCTCAGCTCGCTCACGCTGCTCGCCGCGTCCGAATGGGCCGAGATGCAGATCACGGCGCTCGCGGGTCCGGCGCGCGTCACCGTGGTGCACGACCACGCGACCGTCGCGGGGCGCGTCGACAGCCTCGTGACGTTGCTCGCGGTGGGCGGCGTCGCGAGTGGCGTGACCACCGTCGGATTGCGCTGGACTCTCACCGACGACGAACTCTCCCCCACCTCCACCCGTGGCGTGAGCAACGAGATCGTGCATTCCCCGGCATCGATCACAGTCCGCGCGGGGACCCTGCTCGTCATCCAACCCAACGGAGGCCGTTAGATGCGCACCCGAATCCTGATCTTCACCCTTGTCTCGGCGTTCGCGCTCGGCGGCGTGAACGCGTGCAGCTCGGGCAGCACGTCGAGCGGGACCGCGAACCACGGATCGACCAGAGGAACCGTCACCCTGGTCACCCACGACTCATTCGCGGTTTCGAAACCCGTCCTCGCGGCCTTCACCCGTGCCACCGGATGGAAGGTGCGCATCCTGAAGAACGGCGACGCGGGCGCCGAGCTCAACCAGGTGATCCTCACGAAATCCGCGCCGCTCGGCGACGCGATGTTCGGCGTGGACAACACGTTCCTCTCGCGCGCGCTCGATGAGCACGTCTTTGCGATGTACCGCGCCCCCCGCCTGGATCAAGTGCCACGCGCGCTCCGACTCGACCCCACGGACCACGTGACACCGATCGACTTCGGTGACGTGTGCGTCAACGCGGATCGCAAGTACTTCGCGTCGCATCACGTCGCGATTCCGCACAGCCTCGACGACCTCACCGACGCGAAGTATCGCGACCTCCTCGTCGTCGAGAATCCCTCGACGTCTTCGCCGGGACTCGCGTTCGTCGCCGCGACCGTCGCCCATTTCGGCAACGGCTGGCTCGGATACTGGGACCGCTTGCGCGCGAACGGTGTGCGCGTGGTCGACGGCTGGGAGCAGGCGTACAACGGCGAGTTCTCCGGCGCGGCCGGGAGCAAAGGAACTCGCCCATTGGTCGTGAGTTACGCGTCGAGCCCTCCGGCCGAGGTGTACTTCGC
>JANYLF010000067.1 GCA_025357995.1 Acidimicrobiia bacterium
AGACGGTGTTCATCCACCTCACCGGAAAGGACTTGCGCGAATGACCACGACGTCGCCGGCGCCCACCCGCGCCGAGTTGGTACCGAAGCGATCGCCGCGCGCCGCCGCGACTGTCGCGTTCCTCGCGCTGTTGCTGCGTGATTTCGTGGTGTTGCGCAAGAACGCGAAGGAGTTCATCCCGCGCACGCTGCTCCAGCCGCTCCTCCTTGTCTTCGTGTTCGCGTACGTGTTCCCGAAGATCGGTCAAGGCGTGGGTGGTGGCGGAGGAGCCGCGGGGTTCTCGACCGCGTTGGTCGCGGGCGTAGTCGGCCTCGCCATCATCTTCCAGGGCATTCAATCCGTCGCGCTGCCGATGGTGCAGGAGTTCGGATACACGCGCGAGATCGAAGACCGCGTGCTCGCGCCGATGCCGGTGAACCTGGTGGCACTGGAGAAGGTCACCGCCGGGGCGCTCTACGGCGCCGTGAGCGCACTGCTCGTGTTTCCGATCGCCAAGTTCGTGCCCGCGACGCCCGTGCACCTCGACATCAACTGGCCCGTGCTGCTCACGCTCACGCCGCTGTGTTGCTTCATGTGCGGGTCGCTCGGTCTCGCGTTCGGCACTCGGTTCGAACCGCGTACGGTCCCTGCGCTCTTCGGCATCATCGTGTTGCCGCTCACGATGCTCGGCTGCATCTACTACCCGTGGCAATCGCTCCACACCGTTCCGTGGTTGCAGAAGCTCGTCTTGATCAATCCACTCGTGTACATGTGCGAAGGCTTCCGTGCCGCGCTCACGCCCGGCCCACACATGAGCCTCTGGGCGATCTACCCGGCCGTGATCGGCTTCGCGGCCCTTTTCATCGCCGTGGGCCTGGCCGGCTTCCGCAAACGCGTCCTCGCGTAACGAGACACGGCCTCCCCAAGGGGTGAATTTGTGGCTAAGGTCCCCCGCCGTGACGGGGGACCTCACAGTGACGTTCCATGGCGTGCGCGGCTCCACGCCGTGCGATGGCGACTATCTCGCGCGCTATGGCGGCAATACGTCGTGTGTCGCGCTCGAACGCGAGGGCGAGGCACCGATCGTCTTCGATCTCGGTACCGGCCTCCGCAGCTACGGCTCGCAGCTCATCGGCGACGGCCGAGCCGCCGGGTTCCAGGCCACGATGCTCCTGAGTCACCTGCACTGGGACCATGTGCAGGGCCTGCCATTCTTCGTGCCGATTCATCACCCCGATTCGTTCGTGGAGATCTACGGCCCCCGCCAGAACGAAGGACCGCTCGGCGAAGTGTTCGCGGGGATCATGCGACCGCCATATTTCCCGATCCGTCCGGACCAGCTCGATGGCACCGTCACGTTCTTCGATGCGGGCGACGACGACTTCGCCGTCGGAGAAGCCAAAGTGCGATCGCGATGGATCCGCCACGTTGGTCCCACATTGGGGTACCGGGTCGACTGGGACGGCGTATCCGTCGCCTACCTCTCCGACCACGGTCAGGGCTGTGGGATCGGCCACGCCGACGATCATGTGCCGGACGAAGTGCTCGAACTCTGCGACGGTGTCGACCTCCTGATCCACGACGCGCAGCACACGCCAGCCGAGTTCGAGCAGAAGCGCCACTGGGGTCACTGCACCGTCGACTACGCAGTCCACGTCGCGAAGCAAGCCGGCGCGCGCCAAGTCGCGTTGTTTCACCACGACCCGAGCCACGGCGACGACATGGTCGACCTCCTCTTGCGCGACGCGCGGGACGTGTCGGATCGCCTCAATGGGGCGTCGGTGGTGGCGGCGGCCGAGGGTATGGTCCTGCGGTTCCCTCACGACTGAGCCGCACGCGGAGATTGCATGCCTGACGACGACGTACTGCAGCCCGATTCCGCGTCGTTCCGCGCCGTCCTGGGCCATTTCGCGACCGGCATCACGGTGATTACCGCGATGGACGGGGACGAACCCGTCGGGCTTGCCGCGAACTCGTTCTCGTCGGTGTCGCTCGACCCTCCGTTGGTGCTGTTCTGTCCCGCCAAGACGTCGAGCACCTGGCCGCGGATTCAACGCGCCGGGCATTTCACCGTCAACGTGCTCGACGAGCACCAGGAGCACGTGAGCCAGCTGTTCGCGACCCCCGGTGCCGATCGCTTCGGTCAGATCGGTTGGCGGGTCGGTACGCAGGGTCCGATTCTCGACGACGTGCACGCGTACCTCGATTGCACGATCGAAGCCGAACACGACGCCGGCGATCACATCATCGTGGTCGGGCGGGTGGAGGCCTTGGGCCTCACTGCCGATGCCGGTCCTTTGCTCTTCTATCGCGGCCGTTACGGCCGCCTTCTCTGAAGCGAGTAGCTCCCATGGCCGATGTGATGCCGTCCGAAGTGATCGGCGGCGTGGTCGTCGTCGAACCCACACTCTGGAAGGACCCGCGTGGGTTCTTCGCGGAGACGTTTCGCCAGGAGTGGTGTCCCGAGGGAGCGCCGCTGATGGTGCAGGGCAATCGCGCCGATCGCTCGGCGAACACTCTCGTCGGCCTGCACTACCACCGCTTCCAGTCCGACTACTGGTACGTACCGTTTGGACGCGTGCTCGCCGCCCTGCACGACCTGCGGGCGTCGTCACCGACGCGCGGCGCGTCGCTCACTGTCGAACTCGACCCGGTCGCCCACCGTGGTCTGTACATCCCGCCTGGCGTCGCGCATGGCTTCTACGCGATCACCGACGCGACGATTACCTACTTGGTGGACAATTACTACAACCCGGCCGACGAGCTGGGTGTGGCATGGGACGATCCCGCGTTGCACATCGATTGGCCGTGTGACGCGCCAATTCTGTCGGATCGCGATCGCGCCAACCCGCGTATCGCCGATATCCCGGCCGAGATCGTGCCGGCGTAGGCCTACCGTTCATGGCGGGACGACCGCCGGCGGATCTCCGCGGCGGCGTTCACGACCCCCGTCGCACCGAATGCGCCCACGAGCGCGACGACTGTGGCCACGATCGACGCCAGCGTGACCGATCCCGCGAGGAACACGAGCGTCGCGACGACGAGCCCGACGAAGAGCAGGAAGGCCTGAATCTGCGCGATCGGTGCGGGTTCGAAGTTGGTCCCGGCCGGTCGGTGGGGAGCGATGATCTCCGTCCAGAACCGCTGGAGCGGTGAGCGTTCGGCCATCGCGGCTCCGAGCCCCGCCACGACACCCGCGATCGGAATGCTCCACGCCTGCTGAAAGACGAACCCTGCGAGCAGGACGACGACCACGATCGCCTGCTCGAAACGGCCCGCTCGGGCATCGACGAGGCGCATGATTTGACCCTACAACGCGCCGGTATTCCCGATGTTTTGCGTCGATCTCCCCACTATGGGTGATGGGAAATCGGACATACGCCACGTAGGGTGAGCGCTAGTACATGGTCCGCGGCGGAGGGACACGAAGTATGGACGTGGGACGCATTGGTGGATCCACGGTGCTCGGCGCCGACGGCGACGTTGCACGCGTGCGTGAGGCGGGGCGGCGCCGGCGCATGCTGCGGATGGCGATCGTTGCGCTCTTGGTGCTCGATTACCCGCTGGCGCGCCTGCTCGGTGGCGATCCCGTTCACTGGGGCCTCCCGAATTTCAACATTCCACCGGAGTGGCAGGGTCAACTCCCCGGCTTCATCCTCATCCTCGTGTTGGCCTCGGTGCTGCTGGTCCCCATGATGCTCATGGGCCGGTCGCCGCACACGGTTTACAGCTCGAGCGAGATCTCGGTGCGGCTCGACGACGTCGTCGGGCTCGGCATGGTCAAAGACGAAGTGGTCAAGACGCTGAACCTGTTCCTCGCGTACAAGACGTTCCGCGAAACGATGGGTGGGAACCCGCGTCGCGCGATCCTGTTCGAAGGTCCGCCGGGTACCGGCAAGACGTACATGGCCAAGGCCATGGCGCGTGAAGCGGGCGTGCCGTTCCACTTCGTCGCCGCGAGCTCGATTCAGTCTCCGTACTTCGGCCAGACCAACCGCAAGATCGCGCGCTACTTCAAGGGTCTGCGCAAGGCGGCGCGCCGCGAGGGTGGCGCGATCGGTTTCATCGAAGAGATCGACGCGATTGCTGTCGCTCGCAATGGAATGAACCAGCCCGAGGCTCGCCACGACGTGCGCACCGTGAACCGCGGGCTCGGCGAAGGTTTCGCGGGTGTCATCAACGAGCTGCTCATCCAGCTCCAGTCGTTCGACGAGCTGACCACCGGTGAGAAATTCCGTGGGTGGTGTGTGAGCAAGGTAAATCGAATGCTGCCGGCGCGGTTCGCGATCAAGAAGCGTCCACCGGTGTCGTCGAACATCCTCGTGATCGGCGCGACGAACCGCGCGTCGGCGTTGGACCCCGCGCTCCTGCGTCCTGGTCGCTTCGACCGGTCGATCCACTTCGATCTGCCGTCCCGCTCGGGTCGGCGCGAGATCATCGACTTCTACCTCAATAAGAAGGCCCACGTTCCCGAGCTCGACAAAGAAGAGCGGCGTGACCAGCTCGCCGCGGTCACCTTGGGGTACTCGCCTGTGATGATCGAGCACCTCTTCGACGAGGCACTGGTGTGGTCACTGCGCGCCGGACGCGACTCGATGGAGTGGGACGACATTCAGAAGGCCAAGCTCACCGAAGAGATCGGCCTCGCGAACCCCATCGAATACACCGACGAAGAGCAGCGCATCATCGCCACGCACGAAGCGGGCCACGCGGTGGTGGCCCATCTCGTGGGCGTCGGCCGCAAGCTCGAGGTGTTGTCGATCATCCGTCGTCGCGGTTCGCTCGGATTGCTCGCGCACTCCGACACCGAAGAGCGGTTCCTTCGCAATCGCACCGAGTTGCTCAGCCAGATTCAGATTTCGCTCGGCGGCATGGCAGCCGAGGAGATCTGGTTCGGGGAGTCCGGTACCGGTCCGGGATCGGACCTCGCACAGGCGACGACGGTCGCAGCCACGATGGTCGGCGCACTCGGCATGTCCGGTTCGCTCGTGAGTTTTCAGGCCTCGGGTGGCGGGCCGTTCGACAGTGGTCTCGTTACTCGTGTCCTCGGCGACGACCAAGCGCGTCGAGAGGTCGAGCAGATCCTCGACCGATCGAAGCAAACGGTGCGGGAATTGCTCGACGCGAACCGTCACCTCGTCGAGGCCCTGCGCGACGAGCTGTTGATTCGCGAAGAACTCGTCGGCGACGAGATCACCGGCGTCTTGGAAGAAGCCCGCTTGGCCGCACTCGTCGGTACGGTGGAGTAACCCCAGAACGCGCGCTCGACGGTCGGGGGTACCCTCGACCCATCGTGGAACCCGTACTCAACGCCTCGGAGCAGGCGAGCTTCGACAAGGGCCGTCGCCGAGATGGTTGGCGCCTCATGCGCAGCGCAGTGGCGCCGCAACGGGCGTGGGTTGTGGGCGGAGTCGCGGCCGGTGTGGTGTGGACCGCGGCCAAGCTCACGATCCCGTTGCTCGCCGCCGCCGCGATCGACGACGGCATGCGTGCCGGTGATCAGGGCAAGGTCATCCGCCTCACCGTGTTCATGGTGCTCATCGGCATCGTGCAAGCACTGTGTACCGGCATGCGTCGGTACGCCGCGTTCCGCATCGCGCTGCGGACCGAAACTGATTTGCGCCACCGCTTGTTCGCGCACCTCCAACGGCTGCACTTCGCGTTCCACGACCAGGCGCAGACCGGCCAACTCATGGCGCGCGCCAATACCGACATCCAGCAAGTGCAGACCGTCGTCATTCTGATCCCGCTGACGGTGGCCGCGATGTTCACGATGACCGGCGTCCTCGTGATCATGCTGTGGAAGAACGCGATTCTCGCGTTGCTCGCCTTGGGTGCGTTGCCGTTCTTGAACGTGGCTGCGACTCGCTTCTCCCATCGCATCGCGCCGGTAAACCTTGCGCTGCAAGAGGAGCTCGCCGATGTTTCGGGCGTGGTGGAGGAGAGCCTCTCCGGCATCCGCGTCGTGAAGGGGTTCGGCGCGGAACGTCAGCAGATCCGCCGCCTGGAAGCCGAAGCCGATTCGGTGCTCGATCGGTCACTCGCCGCGGCGCGCCTACGCGCTGGGTTCATGCCACTCGTGGATTTCTTGCCGACCGTGTCGATGGTCGCGATTCTCTGGTACGGAGGACACCAGGTGCTCGAAGGTCACCTCCAGGTGGGCGACATCCTGGCGTTCAACCTCTACATCCTCATGCTCATCTGGCCGATGCGCATGATGGGAATGCTAGTGGCCCAGGCGTCACGCGCGTCGGCGGGTGCAGGGCGCGTGCACGAGATTCTCTCGACCGATCCCGCGATTGCCGACGCGGCCGACGCAGTTCCGTTGCCACCGGGACCGGGTGCATTGCGCTTCGAAGGCGTCCGCTTCGGGTACGGACCGGGTCGGTTTGTGCTCGACGGTCTCGATCTCGAGATCCAGGGCGGTGAAGCAGTCGCGATCGTCGGCGCGACGGGCTCCGGTAAGAGCACCGTCGCGCGCCTGGTGCCGCGCTTCTACGACGTGGAGGCCGGTCGGATCCTGCTGGACGGCATCGATGTTCGGGCGCTCGCCGTCGACGATCTTCGGAGCGCGGTGGGCATCGTCTTCGAAGACACCTTCCTCTTCTCCGACACCGTGCGAGAGAACATCGCGTTCGCGGATCCGAAGGCATCGATGGACGCGGTACGCAGCGCCGCGCGCCTCGCCGGCGCCGCCGACTTCATCGAGGCATTGCCGCTGGGGTACGACACCGTGATCGGCGAACACGGATTCTCGCTGAGCGGTGGGCAACGTCAACGCATCGCGATCGCACGCGCCGTGCTCGCCGATCCTCAGATCTTGATTCTCGACGACGCCACGTCGTCGGTAGATCCGACGAAGGAGCACGAGATTCGCACCGCGCTCGGCGAGGTGATGACCGGGCGGACCACGCTGATCATCGCCCATCGTCCCGGGACGATCGCGCTGGCGGATCGCGTGGTGTTGATCGGCGACGGTCGGGTGGTCGCGACCGGAACGCACGAGGAGTTGTTGGCCACGTCCGACGAATATCGGTCGGTCCTGGCCGCGGCCGCACTCACCGCCGCCGACGAGACCGCCGCCGCTGACAACACCGCTCACGATCCGGCGGCGATTCCGGAGGCCTCGGTATGAGGGGCGGCGGGATGGTGAACAGCAATGCGATCGAAGACGACGCTCGCCTCGATCGCGCCGCCGCGCACCAGGTGCTTCGACGGCTGAGTCGGCTGCTCCGGCCGTACCGCGCCCAGATCGTCGTGGCAACGTTGGTGCTGATCGCGCAGACCGCGTGTTTGCTCGCAGGGCCCGCCTTGGTACGCGCCGGCGTCGACGAGGGCTTGCTCAAGAAGGACGGGGCGGCGCTCAACCGGATCGCGATCACGTACCTGATCGTTGCCGTCATCGGCCTGGTGTTGGGCCGGCTCGTTATCTGGCTCGTGAGCCGGACCGGTGAGCGATTTCTCCGATCCTTGCGCGAGCGCGTGTTCCGCCATCTCATGGCCCTCTCGCTCGACTTCTACGACCGCGAGAAGACGGGCCGGCTCGTCGCGCGCATGACGTCGGACATCGACGCGTTGCAGGAACTCATCAGCCAAGGCCTCGTGATGTTCGTGCAGAACTTCTTGATCTTCGTCGGGGCGATCATCGTGATTCTCACCATGAGTTGGCAGCTCAGCTTGGGTGTGCTCGTGATCGTGCCGCCGGTAGTGATCGCGAGCCGCTGGTTCCGCCGACGCTCCAATGCCGCGTACCTCGAGGTGCGTGAACGCATCGGCGAGAACCTGTCAACGTTGCAAGAAGGCCTCGAAGGCGTGCGCGTGGTGCAGGCCTTCGGACAAGAGCGCGGTTGGATCCGTCGGTTCCGCGCCACCAACGAGAACCAGTTCGAAGCGAACCTGGAGACGGTGCGGATCTCGGCGAAGTACTTCCCGTTCGTCGAGTTCACCGGCGTGATCGGGATCTCGGTGATCGTCGGCCTCGGGGGCGTCATGGTCGACAACTCGGTCGTGACCGTCGGGACTGTGCTCGCGTTCGTGTTGTACCTCAACAACCTGTTCGAGCCGATACAACAGCTCAGCCAGCTGTACAACACCGTGCAGTCTTCCGGCGCGGCCCTGCAGAAACTCTTCTCTCTCCTGGACACCGAGGTGTCGATCAACCAGAAGCCGGGCGCGGTCGATCTGCCGGAATCGGGTGAGCTCGTCGTCGACGGGGTCTCGTTCGCATACGGCGGCGGCGAGCCCGATACCGATGGCGTGGTCCACCCGCTCGGACCGGAGGTGTTGCACAACGTTTCGATCTCGGTCGCGCCGGGGGAGCGCGTGGCGTTGGTCGGACCTACGGGCGCCGGCAAGTCGACCCTCGCGAAGTTGATGGCGCGCTTCTACGATCCGCGTGAGGGCTCCATCAGCTACGGCGGTGTGAATCTACGGAACGCGACGCTCGACAGTTTGCGCCACCGGATCGTGGTGGTGCCGCAGGAAGGCTTCCTGTTCGCGGGGACGATTCGCGACAACGTGCGGGTGGGGCGTGACGGCGCCACCGATGAGGATGTCGAGGCCGCGATCGCCGCGCTCGGTCTCACCGAGACATTCGGCGCGTTCGTCGACGGAATCGACACCGAGGTTCGCGAACGCGGGTCGCGATTGTCGGCGGGAGAGAAGCAGTTGGTGTCGTTGACGCGCGCCGCGCTTGCCGATCCCGCAGTGTTGGTGCTCGACGAAGCAACGTCGAACCTCGACCCCGGGACCGAGCATGCAGTGGAGCGGGCCCTCGACCGGTTGACCGAAGGACGCACCGTGGTCGTGGTCGCGCACCGATTGTCGACCGCGGCACGATGTGATCGCATCGCGGTCGTCGATCAAGGCGGCCTGCTCGAGGTCGGTACGCACGACGAGTTACTCACGCGCCGCGGCCGCTACGCGCGCCTCTTCGCCGCTTGGGACTCGTCCCCCATGGACCGCACGGGTTGACGGGTTCCGGGAGGCCGGCCCCGGTGGGTCACGCGCCGTAGACCTGGTGGCGGAGTTCCTCGGGGAGCGGCGCGAGGATCGTGAACTCGTTGCCTTCCGGATCGGCCATGCGTCGATGCGTCTCGCCGGTGGGTTCTTGGATGATCTCGACGAGCCGCCCGCCGAGTGCCTCGATCCGCGCTTGCGCGACGTCCATGTCGGCCACCTCGATGTCGGGTCTCATGGTGGTGCGCGGTGATGCACCGTCCGGGAGGGTTTGGAACGCGAGGTACACGCCCCCGCGATCCGGTCCGAGCTGAATCCAATCGGTCACGGTTTCGATCACGCCGACCCCGAGCAGCGCCTGCCAGAAATGGGAGAGTCGCTCGGGCTCGCGCGCGTCGATGACCAGGGCGCGGAACCATCCAACGGGTGCGTCGCTCACGGTGAGATCCTCCAGGGGATTGAACGGGATTACCACATGGCGCGGTCGAGCGCGTCGAAGATCGCTTGAGCGCGTCGGCCCGGTGCCCCGATTTCGCAATCGAGACCGGCACCTTCGGCAGTGGTGAACGGAAGTACCTCGATGGGCCCCGCGAGGAGGGATGCGAGCTCGCGTGATTGGCCGACGAATCCCATTGCCGCCTCGGCGTCGGTGATCACGGTCGCAATCGTGAGGTTGCGCGCGGCGTCCGTCACGTCCCAGCGGGCGAGCTGGTCGAGCATCGCGACGGGATCGCGGCTCGGCCATGCTTCGAGCGCCTTGCGAGCCGCGAACGCGTGGTCGGGATCGGTGGCCGCGTCGGCGAAGGCGCGTGCCGTCGCCGTGTGGTCGCCGCCGCGCCACGCGGCGCCTACGGAATCGGGAAGTTGGCCGAGAACATCGTCGATCGGGCGACGATCGGGTGCAAGCGCTGGCCTGCGACCCTGGAGTCGTGCGCCCGATCGACGATGTTCTCGGCCAACGCCGACCCACCGGCGACGCCGAGCAGTGCGATCGGGATCTCCCTGGTATCGAGCGCGCCGCGCGCCGCGTCGAGGACCGCGCGGCCGACCGTGGCCCAGTCGTCGATGGGTGCGATCGCGTCGTGAACCAACAACCCACCTTGGCCGGGGCCGTCGAACGCGGCGACGGCCCACCCGCGGCGCACGCCGTCGATCACGCCGGTCATGATCGCGTCGGAGAGCGGCGCTCCGAACCCGTTGTGCAGCACGAGCAGTCGCGTGGGCGCCGTGCTCGGGGTGAAGACCCAGACCGGCATGCGGAGTCCACTGGTGGTCGCAGTCACCGTGACGACCGGGGTGTCCCAATGGCCGAACGCCGCTTCGGTCGACGCGCGATGCGCGATCCACGCGCTCGCCCACCGCTCGGGCCCGGTGGTTCCGAGCACGTAGTAGAACCCGGCGAACCGCGCGTTGGCCGCGCGTAAGTACGCGTCACGCGCGCTGACACGGTGTCCGGCCGCGGCGCAGGCGTCGCCGATCGCGTGATCGCGATCACCGAGGCTGGTCAATGCCGTGAACCACGCGCCGCGATCGCCAACGGGTACGGGCGCAATGGCGCGCAGCACGGCCTCCGGGTCGGCCATCCCGTAGGCCGCACCGTTGAGGAGACACCGAGCCGCGAAGTCGAAATCGGGATCGGCGTGGAGCGAGACGGTTTCCACGCGCCGAGCGTACGCGGCTTCCATGCGATCGCCGTGCCATCGGTGCGGCGCGCCGTAGCCTCGGTGGCCTTGCCACTCCCTCGGACTCGCCGCGTGATCGCGTCGGTACGAAATCGATGACTGCCGACGGTTCGACACGACTGCGGTCGGCCTGGTGGCTGCTCGGCGCGCTCAGTCTTCCGTTGGTAGCGCTTTCGGTCGACGTCAACGGTGTAGGCATCGTGTTGCCGGAGATTGCGGCGGATCTCCGTCTCGATCCGTCCGGGGCGACCTGGGTGATGAACGCAAGCCCGATCGCATTCGCGGCGGTGCTCATCGTCATGGGACGACTCGCCGATCGGATCGGTCGACGCGGATTGCTGCTCGGCGGCGTCGCCGGATTCGGGCTGGCGTCGCTCGTCTGTGCCGTCGCGCCCACCGTGGAGGTGCTGATCGCGGGGCGGGTCGCGCAAGGTGTCGCCTCCGCGATGTGTTTCACGACCTCCTTGGCGGTCGTCAACTCGACGTTCGATGCGGCACGGCGCGGTCGCGCCATCGGGATATGGGGCACCATCATGGGGGTGGGCAGCGCGATCGGACCGCTGGTCGGCGGCGCGCTCACGACCGGATCGGGGTGGCGCTCGTTCTTCGGCATCAACGTGGTGCTATGCCTCATCGTGGTTCCGATCTTGGCGCGGCTCGTCCGGCCCGACGCGACTATCAACGCGACTGCGGACGCGATGACGGACGCGTCGGCAGACGGCGTGCGACGCGACGAGTCGCTCACTCTGGTGGTCGGGCTTGCGCTGCTCATGATCGGGGTGCAAACGACCACGAGCGGGCGCGGCGTGTTGACGCCCGCGGTGCTCGTGCCGTTGGGTGTCGCGTTCGGACTGCTCGTCGGGTTGGTCCGACGCAATCGCGGCGTATCGCAGCCGTTTCTGCCGCGTGTGATTCTCCGGGCATCCAACTTCGGAGTGGCGAACGTCGTGGGGACCTGTGGGAATTGGGCGTTCGGTGTGGTGATCGTGTTCGTTGCGGTGTGGTTGCAGCGGATCTCGCATTTGAGCGCGCTCGGCGCGGGTGCGGTGTTCATCGGTTTCAGTGGTTCGTTCGCGGCGGCCGGTGTCGTGAGCGCTCGATTCCTCACTCGACTTGGCGCGCGTCGCACCCTCGCCGTGGGCTCGGTGCTCGGGATCGTCGGAGTCTTGGGCATCGCCACGATGACAGCCGACGGTGCGCTCCCGATGGTCGTTTTGGGGCTCGTGGTGAGTGGGTTCGGCCTCGGCATCGTGTTCGACGCGTCGACGACGGTCGGCCTCGAAGCGGTGGGATCGGCGCTCGCGGCGACCGCGGCCGGAGTGCTCCAGACCGCGCGGCTTGTGGGTCTCGTGATCGGGATCGCGGTCTCGACCTTGGTGCAGAACGAGGCGACGGCTCACGCCACGGGATCCGCCGCGGGTCGTTTCACCGCGGGTATTCGAGCGTCACTGCTGGTCGCGGCGGCGGTGTTGGCCGTCGGCTCGGTCGCGGCCACTGTCTCCCGTCGCCGCGCCGAGTTCACATCGGCCGACTCGACATGATGGACTGACGCTCCCCGTGTACGTGAAGGAGACGGCGGCGTGACCGTGAACGCGGCGAACTCGGAATTGACCGTCGACCGTACCGCGCTGCGCGCGAAGTACCGGGAGGAGCGCGACAAGCGCATCCGTCCCGACGGCAACGCGCAATACATTGAACCCATCGGTAAGTTCGCGCATCTGCTGGAGGATCCGTACGTCACGCCCGCGCCGCGCGATCCGATGCACGACGACGTGACGGTCGCGATTGTCGGCGGCGGCTTCGGTGGCCTTGTCACCGGGGCCCACCTGAAGCTCGCGGGGATCGACAACGTGCGCATCGTCGAGGGCGGGGGCGACGTCGGGGGCGCGTGGTACTGGAACCGCTACCCGGGTGCGATGTGTGACACCGCGGCGATGATCTACCTGCCGATGCTCGAAGAGACCGGCCACATGCCGAGCCAGAAATACACGATGGCGCCCGAGATATGGGAACACGCGCAGCGCATCGCCACCCAATTCGGGTTGTACGACAACGCGCTGTTGTCCACCGAGGTCACCGCACTGCGGTGGGACGACGCGAATGCGCGTTGGGTGGTCACGACGAACCGCGGCGACGAGTTCCGGGCGCGGTTTGTCGCGATGGGTACCGGTCCGCTCCATCGGCCGAAGCTGCCCGGCATCCCTGGTCTGGACGCGTTCGCGGGTCCCTGCTTCCACACCAGTCGATGGGACTACGACCTCACCGGCGGGAGCCCGACCACACCGATGAACAAGCTCGCGCCGTTACGCGTCGGCATCATCGGAACCGGCGCGACCGCGATTCAGTGCATTCCGCCGCTCGCGCGTGACGCGCGGGAGTTGTTCGTCTTCCAACGCACGCCGTCGTCGATCGACGAGCGCAACAACCATGCGATCGACCCGGAGTGGTTTGCCACTCTCGAGCCCGGGTGGCAACGCGAGTGGCTCTTCAATTTCGCGACGCTCCAGACCGGTGGCTTCGCCGATGAGGATCTCGTGAAGGACGGCTGGACTGATATCGCGCAACGGATCCGCGATCGGATCGTCGCCGATGTCGGCGAATCGTTCGACATGGCCGCGATCGAGGGCGCGTTCCAGGACAGCGACGACGAGAAGATGACCGAGATCCGTGCGCGAGTCGACGCGATCGTCGCCGAGCCGGCGACCGCGGCCGCGCTCAAGCCGTGGTACCAGCAACTTTGTAAGCGACCGTGCTTTCACGACGAGTACCTGCAGACCTTCAATCGACCGAACGTGCACCTCGTCGACACCGAAGGTCAGGGGGTCGAACGGATCGACGAAACCGGGGTGTGGGTCGGCGGTGCGCACTACGAGCTCGACTGTCTCATCTTCGCGTCCGGATTCGAGGTGGGGACGAACTACCGGCGCCGCTCGGGCTACGAGACCGTCGGGCGCGACGGCGTGACCTTGACGGAGCGTTGGGCCGATGGGTTACAGACGCTGCACGGACTCCACGTGCACGGGTTCCCGAACCTGTTCATCGTCGGCCCGTCGCAGGGGGCCAACCTCATCTCCAACATCACGAGCAACCTCGTGGAATCGGGTCGGACGATCGCGGCGGTCGTCGCGTATGCGGGCGCGGTCGATGCCGACGTGGTGGAGGTGACCGAGGTTGCGGAGGCGGATTGGGTCGCCCTTCTCGAAGGGAACCCGCGTGCGTTCATGGGCAACCCGGACTGCACCCCCGGCTATTACAACAACGAAGGTGGACCAATCGGTCGGCGCGAGCGGCTCAACGTGAGCGGTTACCCCCTCGGTCCCGTCGCGTTCTTCGAGTTCATCGACGCGTGGCGAACGTCGGGCGACTTCGAGGGTTTGGAGTTCCGCGTTCGACCCAAGCCTTTGTGACCTGAGATGCGCTGAGTGCGAGCGGTCCGACGAACCTCCGGAGGCTGGGACGGTGGTGGTCCCCCGGCGATGGTGCTCGACCGTGTCTAACCTGCAGAGATGTTGGAGCTGGCGGGTAAATGTGCGGTGGTCACGGGCGCGGCGAGCGGGATCGGCCAGGCGTTGGCGCATGCATTCGCGGCGCAGGGCATGCGCGTCGCGATTGGCGATATCGAGGCCGACGCGTTGCTCGCGACCGAGGCCGATCTCTGTGCGCTCGGTGCAAGCGTCTTGGCGTTGCGCGTCGATGTGTCCGACGCGTCGTCGGTGGGCGCGTTCGCGCAGCGTGTCGACGACGAGTTCGACGGGGCGGATGTGGTCTGTAACAACGCCGGCGTTTTCGCCGGTGGCCATACGTGGGAGCGGCCCGTTGCCGACTTCGAGTGGGTGATGGGCGTGAACTTCTACGGGATTCTGCACGGCATCCAGGCGTTCGTACCGGGGATGATCGAGCGCGGTCGACCGGGCCACGTGGTCAACACCATGTCGGCCGCGGGCCTGTTCCCTTCGGCGTTCTCCGCTCCGTATACGGCGTCGAAGTTCGCGGCGCTCGCGCTGACGGAATGCCTCGCGGGGGAACTCGCGACGGTCGGTGCGCCCATCGGTGTCACTGCGCTGTGTCCGGGTTCGACACGAACAGGGATCGCATCGTCGGCACGCAACCGCGCGGAGTTCACGCCGAGCGACCCCGCGTCGGAATTCGTCGACCGCATGCTCGCGGAGAACGTCGAGCGCGGGGTGCCGCCGAGCGACGTCGCCGCGATGGTGGTGGAGGCGGTGCGCGCCGGTCGGTACCTACAACTCACTGCCGACGGCTACGCGACAGCGTTGCGCACTCGCACCGACGAGCTCCTCGCCGGCGGCGTCCCGTCTCTACCGCATTTCGACTGAACAACAGCGGGACGTCAGACGAACTCGGTGACGGGATCGAGACGATGCGCGAATCTACGCAGCGTGGCGAGCACCGCGCGGCCGGTGAGCAGGATCAAGATCAACGTGGGGAGCGCGCGCGCCGCGTCGTTGGCGAAGGACGTCGCCACGTAGAACGACCAGTAGCGATGCAGCGTGGCGCCGACGCCCGACCCGGGTACCCAGTCCAACTCGCCACCGGCGCGTTGATAGGGCCAGAACCAGAAGTTCATGATCGCACCGAAGAGGAATCCCCAGACCCAGCCGAACGCGCCGAGGGCCAGGACCTCGAGTCGTGGCGACCAGCGGCGGGTGACCTGGCCGATCCATCCAGCGGTCGCGCCCAACCAGGCGAGTGCGAGCATCTGGTAGGGCAGCCATGGGCCAATCCCGCCTGTGATCACTGCCGAAACGGCCATCGCGCTGAGCCCGAGCAACATGTCGAACCGCGCCCCGAACGCGACACCCGCGAGCACCACGAAGAAGTAGAACGCGTTGTTGCCGAGTGGAAGCGCGATGAGCCGGAGCAATCCCTCCGACGCGGCGAGCACACCGAGCACCGCGACGGTCATCGCGGTCATGGACCCGCGGCGGATCTCCACGAGGAGCGCGGTGAGCGCGAGCGCACCGACCACTCCCGCGACGAGTGGCGCGTCGCCGGCGTGAGCTTGGTCGGGCACCGAGTGACTCGGCAGCCAGAACGGATAGAGGAACGCCGCGATACCGATGATTGTGACGAGCGCGTAGATCGCAACGGGCTGGACGCGGTTGAGCCACGAACTCGCGCGGGGCATCGATCCGGTCGTGGTTGCGGTGAGCGCGGTCACGCCGGTTCCATCGCGATCGTCACTTGCTCGACGGTGAGGTACCCCGGGAGCACCTTCGCGACCTGTGGTGCAAACAACGAATCGGCGAGCACGGCGGCGGCGGGTCCGGATGCGACGACTTCACCATCGCCGAGCACGACGGCTTGACTCGCGCATCGCGCCGCGAGCTCCACGTCGTGCGTGGCGAGCACCACGGCGCCACCCGCGGCCGCATGGGTGGCGATGGCGCGTTCCAACGCATGACGCGATGCCGCGTCCATGCCGCGGGTCGGCTCGTCGAGGAGGAGCACGGGCGCACCGCCGACCGCGACCGCCGCGATCGCAACGCGTTGGCGTTCTCCTCCGGAGAGTGAACGCGGATGGCGTTCGGCGAGTTCCGTCAGCCCCAAGGTCGCGAGCCAGTGATCGACGGCCTCGGGAGAGCGTCGGCCGAGGAGACGGAGGGTTTCGGCGATCTCGCCTCGGACCGTCGGCCGAAAGAGCAGGCTGGACGGGTCCTGGGGCACATAGGCCCGTTCCGCGGTGCCGTCGATCGTGCCCCGCCGAGCCAAGATCAGGTTCGCGAGGGTGCGGAGCAAGGTGCTCTTCCCCGCGCCGTTGCGGCCGAGCAGTGCGATGACTTCGCCGGCGTGGATGTCGAGGGTGATGTCGTGCAACACGGGGAGGTCGCCGAGATGTACGTCGAGCCCGCGCGCCGAGAGCAGCCGATCACCCGACGGCGCAGTGAGGTCGGGCGTCGGGGCCGCGGGGATCACGGACTCGGCGGCGCGGGCGCGTCGCCGGGCGTCGCGGACCGTGAGCGGAGGGGGATTCCAACCGAGGAGATGACCGAGCCGCGTGACCGGCGGCGCGCCCGGGTACTCGGCCAACACGAACTCGGGCGCGGCGGGCGCACTCGTCAATCGTCCATCGGTCATGAGCACCGCCAGATCCGCGATGGGCGCGGCCCGTTCGAGGCGATGCTCGGCAATGAGAATCGTCGTACCGAGATCGGCGTTGAGCCGCGCGATCGCCGCGAGTACATCCTCCGCGCCTTGTGGATCGAGTTGGCTCGTCGGTTCGTCGAGCACGAGAACCGATGGCGTGGTGACCAACGCGCCGGCGATCGCGCAGCGCTGACGCTCTCCACCTGACAGTGTGACCGGGTTGCGGTCGCGCAGATGGGCAACGCCGAGCGCGTCCATTACTTCCTCCACGCGGCGGCGCATTCCGGCCGGGCTGCCGCCGAGGTTCTCGAGTCCGAACGCGATGTCGGCCTCCACCCGATCGACGACGAACTGCGCCTCGGGATCTTGATGCACGAAGCCCACGACATCGGCGAGCTCGCGCGGCGGATGGTCACGCGTCGATCGACCCGCAACGGTCACGTTTCCGCTGAACCGACCGCCCGAAGTGTGGGGAACCAGCCCGTTCGCGGCGCGGAGGAGCGTGCTCTTGCCCGAGCCCGACGAGCCGACCACGAGCAGGATGTCGCCCGGTGCAACGGTGAGCTCGATCCCGGCCAGGGCGGTCGGACCGTCGGGATAGCCAAAGGACACAGCTTCGAAGGCGAGCCCGCCGGTCACGGGATCACCGCCGCCACGACCGCGTCCGGCGCGGCTGTGGCCGGTTCGACTCGGGCGGGAATCGTCGTTCGCCGGGCGAGTGGTGCCAGCAGCGGCACCAACGCGATCGCGACGATCGGGTCGAAGCGGGGCCATTCGACGGGACTCGCGTACCACGCCAAGGTGGAGTTCCCTGCGGCGGAGATGGCCGAGAGTGCGAGCGGACTCAGCGCAACCGCGAACATCAACCACCAGTCGCCCGGCTGCAACGACCGGCGGCGGTACGTGCGTCGTTGCACACCGCGTGAGCTGCGCCAAACCCCGGCGACCAGTGCAACCACGCCGATGACACCGCAAATGAGCGCGGTCGTCGGCCCGTCGCCGACGAGGGCGAGGAAACCGACCGCGAGCGCGACGAGCGCGACGAGCACACACCACCCGGCTTCGATGTCGGCGCGCGCCGGACCGCGAATACCGAACCCGCGCGAGTCCATCGACTCGGCGAGCGACACCGCCCGTTCCATCCCGCGCTCGAGTACGGGTAGGATCGAGCGCACAATGCGACCGCGTCGCACGGCGTGTCCGCCCGTGCGGGCGCGGTCGGCCTCGCGTACCGCGCGCATCGACTCGATCGTTGCCGGGATGTACGCGAGCGCGACGGTCACGACCACGCCCAACTCGTAGAACGAACGCGGCGTCGATTGCACGAGCTCGTAGTGCGACCAGATGGTGTTGACCGCGCCGAACACTGCCATGACGCCGATCACGGTGAACGCGACGGCCGCGGCCTGCAAGACGATGTCGGACTCGACGGTGCCGCCGACGGTGAAGCCACCGAGCGCGTCGGGCATCGTCGCGTGCGGCAAGGTGAAGAGCACGTTGAGCCCGTTGTGGGTGGTGAGCGCGGCCATGAACACTCGTACGACGCCGAAGATGCACCCGAGCGCGACCAGGATCGGGAACGCGCTGCGGTAGGGACCGTCGGGCGCGTGGGCCTCGACCATGAGCCATGCAATGCCGACGATGAGCGCCACGTAGACCGGGCTCGGCGCCAGCTGGACTGCGCTCGCGGCGGCGAGGGCCCATGCCAACCACGCAAGGGAATGCCACGGTCGCGGCGTTGCTGGTGCCCGATGCATTCCCCTAGGGTGCCCGCTCGAACGTGGTCATGCCCAACCCCGGATGGTGGGTGTGGCCCGTCGCCCCCGGTTTCGCACGTTGGAAACCGGTGCGACAGGTGGAGGAAGCCGGTGCGAGACCGGCGCTGACCCGCAACTGTGAGCGGTCACGGAGCAGATTTCCGTGTCGTGAGCCAGGACCACCGCCACGTTCCGTCGATTCCGTCGACGTTCCTACCTTTGAGATGACGGTCTTCGTGGAACGAGACCGGCGGAGGCAATCCCATGGCTCGGCTGCGAGCGTCGGTGTTGACTGCGATCGTGGGCCTGGTGCTGCTCCTGGCGGGGCTCGGGGCCGCGAGCGCGGGGGCTGCGGGCGCGCATCGCGCACTCGTGATCGTCGAGACCGGCAAGGACACCTACCAGCGGGTCGTGACGTTTGATACCGACTCCATCACGGGGATCCAGGCGTTGGATCTCGCGGGTGCGACGCCGGTGGTGTACTCGTTCTCCGGTCAGGGCGGCGCGGTGTGCCAGCTGTTCGGCGTACCTGATCCGGTCCCCCCCTCGAACTGTTTCGGTGTGACCGACAACTGGCTGTACTTCCGCGCGCGGAGCGGCACGTCGACATTCTTGGAGTCGCGTGCGGGTGCAGGTTCCACCCAGGTGCACGACGGCGATGTCGAAGGCTGGAAGTTTGAGAGTGTTTTTTCGCCCCCCGCGTGGGCACCCGTGCCGCCGCCGACCACGACGACGACCGTCGGGCCCGCGCCGCCACCGACCGCGACACCCCACAGCGCGACGCCGGGCACCGGTGGGACCGTGACTGCTCCTCCTCCACCAGGCGCGACGCCGGAGCAGCTCGCCGCGTACCTCCTTGCGGTTGCGGCCGCCGGGTCGACGACCACGACCACCCAACCCGTCGCGGCCGAGGTGAAGGCCAAGACCGCGACCCGCCGGGCGAACCGACGCGTGGCGACCGGACCCGCTGATCCGCCGGGCTCCGACGGAGGAAACGGCGCCGGGTCGCTCGTGATCTTCGCGATCGTGGCGGCCGCGCTCGGCGGCGGAGTGTTC
>JANYLF010000131.1 GCA_025357995.1 Acidimicrobiia bacterium
ACCTCGGCCGACTGCTCCGCGGTGAACACCGCACGCAACGCCGCAATCGCCACCTCGATCTGATCGAGGGTCGGTTCGCGCGTCGTGAGCTTCTGGAGCGACAAGCCGGGGATCATCGCAATACGCACCCAGCGCCGATCCATGTGCCGCGCCGCGAACCGAATCAGCTCATAGGCCAGACCGGCGATCACGGGAATCAGGATCACGCGTGAGAGCACGAGGTACGGCAACGACGGGCGGCCGATCAACGAGTACACGACGATGGCGATCGTCAGCACGGTGAGCAGGAAGTTGGTGCCGCACCGCACGTGGGCGGTGGTGAACGTCTGCGCCGACTCGGGCGTGAGCGGCACGTCGTTCTCGTACGCCGCGATCGACTTGTGCTCCGCGCCGTGGTACTGGAAGACCTTCTTGATCTCCTTCATGCGCCCGATCGCCGCGAGGTATCCGAGGAAGAGACTCAGCACGAGCGCCCCTTCCATCACGTGGAACCAAACGCCGGAGATCCCGAAGAGGCTGCCGAGCCCGCGCGCTCCCAGCGCCGGGAGCAGAATGAAGATGCCCATGAACAACACCATCGACACCGCCATGGTCACGCCCATCGCTTTGCCCGAGAGTCGTTCCTCTTCGGGCATCTGTAGGTTCGCCGACCATGAAAGCGCCCGCATACCCAACGACATCGACTCGGCGAGGTTCATCACGCCGCGCAGCAACGGGATCTTGTTGTAGCGCTCGGACCACCCCGGCACGTCGTGGACCGCGACATCGATGTCACCGTCAGGAGTGCGTACCGCGACCGCCCAGGTGGTGGCGCCGCGCATCATCACACCCTCGACGACGGCTTGGCCACCCATGTACTTCGGCTGGTCGCCCAACGGGCTATCCCCTCTTGGCCCTACGGGCCGGGCCGGTCGGGCCCCGCTCCGCCGGATTGCGGAGCCGCGTGCACCGTGCGGCATCGCTCACGTGTCGTTACTTCTTCTTGGCGTACCGCTTGTTGAAGCGCTCGACGCGACCACCGGTGTCGACCAGCTTCTGCTTGCCGGTATAGAAGGGGTGGCACTCCGAACAGAGCTCGACGCGCAGCTCAGTGACGGTCGAACGAGTCACGAACTCGTTCCCGCAGGAGCAGTGCACTTTGCACTCGGTGTACGTGGGATGGATGTCGGTCTTCATGATGGGTCCAGTCTAGGAAAGTCTCGTCACCACTCCCCAACGCCCCGCTATTCCCGGGACGTGCGGGGAACCACTACCCCCCGGGGGTGGGGGCCTTGGCGATCTCGGCCAGGAACTCGTCGTTCGATTTCGTGGTCTTGAGTTTGTCGATCAGGAGTTCAAGGCCCGGCGCCGAGGAACCTTCCTGGCCCAGCGCGTTGAGCACACGGCGCAGCTTCCAGACCTCGTTGAGCTGATGACGGTCGAACAGCAACTCTTCGTGACGGGTGCTCGACGCGTTCACGTCGATCGCCGGATAGAGGCGGCGTTCGGCGAGCTTGCGATCGAGCTTGAGCTCCCAATTGCCGGTGCCCTTGAACTCTTCGAAGATGTGCTCGTCCATCTTGGAGTTCGTCTCGACGAGCGCGGTCGCGATGATCGTGAGTGAGCCGCCCTCTTCCACGTTGCGGGCGGCACCGAAGAATCGCTTCGGCGGGTAGAGCGCACCGGCATCGATACCGCCGGACATGATGCGACCCGACGCCGGTGCCGCAAGGTTGTACGCCCGCGCCAGGCGCGTGATGCCGTCGAGCAGGATCACGACGTCTTTGCCCATCTCGACGAGCCGCTTGGCGCGTTCGATGGCGAGCTCCGCGACGTGGGTGTGTTCGTCCGACGGACGGTCGAACGTGGACGCGATCACTTCGCCGCGCTGTACGTGGCGACGCATGTCGGTGACTTCTTCCGGACGGTCGTCGACGAGCAGCACCATGAGGTGCACTTCGGGGTTGTTCTTTTCGACCGCACCGACGATCTGTTTCATGATCGTGGTCTTTCCCGCTTTCGGCGGCGACACGATCATCCCGCGCTGACCCTTGCCGATCGGCGAGAGCAAGTCGATGATGCGACCGGTGAGCAGCGCCGGCTCGTCGGCCAGCTCCAGACGGAGTCGCTCGTCCGGGAACAACGGGGTCAGATCTTCGAAGCGCACCCGATTGCGAGCCGCGTCGGGCGCCATGTCGTTGATCTCGTCGACGCGGAGCAGCGCCGGGTACTTCTCGTTGCTCGCGGGCGGGCGGGTCTGACCCTTGACGAAGTCGCCCTTGCGCAACGCGAACCGGCGCACCTGCGACGCCGATACGTAGACATCGGCGCGGCCGGCGAGGTAGCCGCCGGTGCGCATGAAGCCGTAGCCCTCGTCGCGCAGGTCGAGGAGACCCTCCACGTCGATCGCCTCGCCGGAGAACTCGCGCGCCTCGTGATCCGCACCCTGGTCGCGATCGCCACCACCACGGGTGTTGCCGCGATCGTTGCCGCGATCGTTCCCGCGCTCGTTCCCGCGGTCGTTGCCACGATCGTTGCCACGTTCGGGACCGCCGCCGCCACCACCGCCGCCGCCACCGCCGCCGCCACCGCCGCCACCACCCGGGCGTTCACGGTCGCGACCCCGCCGCCGACGCCGTCGTCCGGTGCGGTTGCCTTCACCGAACGACGCACGCTCGTCATCCGGGTCGACGGTCGCTGCGCCGGACGTTCCGCGTCCGCCGGCCCCGGACTCGTTCGACGCGGATGCCGAAGCGGTCGCGTTCGAGGATCCACTCGCACCGGACGACGGCGCGGAGCCACTCGATCCGGAGCTGGTCGACGCCGGAGTGTTGCGCCGCATCGGTCGGGGCGCGATCTCGGGCTCTTCACCACCACCAAGTGAGTTCTCTTCGGCGGCGATATCGGCCAAGCCGGTGTCGGCCGCCAGCTCCGACGCGCGCTTCGACCGCACCGCGCGGCGAGGCGCGGAGGCCGCGTCGTCGGCTGGTGTCTCGGCGTCAGGCTTGGTGCTCTTGGTGGCCTTCGTTGCCTTGGCCGCCTTTGGGGCCTTGCCATTCGGGGCGGCGTCGGCGTGCGATTCGCCGTTGCCGGACGCTGCGCCGAGGATGGCGTCAACGAGATCCGCCTTGCGGAGACGGGTCACGCCCTTGATGCCCATTGCCCCGGCGATCGCGTGCAGTTGTTCGCGATCCTTGCCGTCGAGCATCGAGCGTTCGAGTTGCTGCTCTGCCATGGTTGTACTCCTTGGGTCGGGGGGACCACTGAGGATGGATCCGACTCCGGAGGCCCGGGTCGGAGTGCGAGCGGGTGGACCCGTCGCGATGAGAAAGAACTTCGTTCGGAACGAGGACCGGTTCGGCCTCGGATCGAGACGAGAGAAGGCTCAGAGGTGCAGAGCCGGCGCACGCACTTCGGCGGGGTCCCAGCGGGTGCTGGGGGTCCGACGGGGTAACGCCTCCGGCATCATAGGCCGAATCTCAGGCCGATGTGACCATCCGGGCCAGAAGCGTGTGCGCGGCCACTGCCGGGCATTCTGCGGTGGCGCGCTCGGTGTACGCCCGACCGGCCACCGTGCTCTCGCTGTCGTGCAGCAAATACGGCACCGGGTCCGAGGTGTGAGTCCCCAGCTCGACCGGCGTGGCATGGTCCGGGAGCAGGAGCACGCGGAACGGCCCGAAGGCCGGGAGCGCGTCGAGCAGCGGGCCGATGATCTCGCGATCCCACGCCTCGAGCGACGCGACCTTCTCCGCCGCGTTCTGCTGGTGGCCCGCCTCGTCGGTGGCTTCCACGTGCAGGAGGAAGAAGTCTCGGTCCCCGAGCGAATCGATACACGCGATGCGCTGGGCGACGTAGTCGTTGTCGAACCCTGCGGTCGCGCCCGGCACGTCGAGCACCTCGATGCCCGCGAGCACGCCGAGACCACGCACGAGATCGACGGCGGAGGTGAGCCGACCGCTCACGCCGTACCGGTTGGCAAAGTCGGGAAGTTGCGGGCGGGTGCCTTGACCCCAGAGCCAGATTTGGGTCGCGGTGGACCCGACCGCGACGGCGGCAGTCACGACAACTTCGCGCGACGCATCCATCAACGCTTGGAGCCGGGACGCCGCGGGACCGGTCGGCCACACCGCGGGTCGACCGGTGAGATCGTGAGGCGGCACGCAGTCGGCTTCGGCCCAATCAGCCGGCACGACGAGCAGGTGTCGATACTCGATGCCCGGGTAGAACCGCACACCATCGCGGCCGTTGCCAAGCGCGGCGTCGAGCGCGGCCACGATCGGATGACTCTGTTCGCTGCTGAGATGACCGGCGGCAAAGTCGACCATCGTGTCGTCGGCACCGATCGTGACGAGGTTGCACCGATACGCCACCTCGCCCGGCGCGAGTTCCACCCCCATCGCCGCGGCCTCGATCGGCGCCCGGCCGGTGTGGAAGACCTCGGGGTCGTATCCGAGGATCGCGAGATTGCCGACATCGGATCCCGGTGGCAGACCCGCGGGGATGACCGCGGCCCGGCCCACTTCGCTGCGTAACGCCAACGCCTGGAGGTGCGGCATGTGTGCGGCTTCGAGGGGGGTCAACCCGTCGAGCACGGCGACGGGTTCATCGGCACAACCATCCGGGACGAGCACGACATATTTCACGGATCGGATCGTACGTGACCCGGCCACGCGGTCACGGCTCGGTACCGTGCCCGCATGCGTCGGCTCCTCGTCCTGGTCCCCATCGTGGTCGTCAGCCTCGGGGCCTGCAGCTCGGACAGCCATCGCGCGACATCGCCGACCCATGCGTCCACATCGACCACCACGCACGCGCCGCCATCATCGACGACGACGACCACCACCACCGTGGT
>JANYLF010000151.1 GCA_025357995.1 Acidimicrobiia bacterium
GAACGCGCCGGCGTCGACGTGAGGACCGAGGCTCCGCCGCAACCAACGCGACCACGGTTTGGGGAGCGGGACATCGTTCGCGGCGGCCGACGCGATCCCGAAGTACGAGCCGTAGTTGGGACCAATCGGGCCGAACGTGAAGTACCGCTGGACGCCGGCGTGGGCACCAAGCCACCAGGCAGACGCGGCGTCGACGGTGACGCGGCGAGGGGCAGACAGGGTGGGAATCGCGAACATCACGAGCACGTCGGCGATGATGACCGCGCTGATGGCGATCGGCAGCGCACGGCCGCGAAGCCAACCGGCCGAGGCGACGATCACCGCGACGACGGCCGCGGCCTCAAATGTGGCGAGGTTCAGGTAGCGCGGCACTCCCGGGGTGTGGCCTGCGGCATTGACCGCGACGCGATGTGCCAACCAGATCCATGTGAGCGTCGCCGCGCCGGCAATGACAAAAAGCGGTCGCCGGACCCGGTGACGCAGGATGTCGTCGAGCGCGAGACCCGAGAGCACGATCGCGGCGAGCTCGAGCGACGGCGTCATGTAGCGATAGAAGGCCACGCTCGTCATTCCCGGAATCAGGTTGACCGTGGCCACGACGAATCGCGGACCGAAGGACTTGCCCGCGCACACCGCGATCCACCCGGCGAGTACGAACCGGAGACCGCGATGACGCGTGCCGAACAGGCCGACCACCATCAGAAGTACCACCGAGGCGGAGACGAAGCCGCCTACGTTCCCCCAAACCTGCGCGATCGGACCGGTCTGGCTACCGAAGGCGAAGATCGGTCCCAACGCGTACGGGAGTCCGAACGTGGTCGGAAGCGCGGCGACGTCGAGGGTGCGGTTACCAATTCCGCTGGCGTGAAGACCGGCGTCGGCGTGACGGAGGTAGTCGGCGAACGGCAGGATCAATGGCGCCGCGAGGAGCAGCCCGGCAGATACACCGGCGACGATCTTCCCGACAAAGCGCGCACGGTGTTCCCGCGCCGAGACCGCGAAGCGCCAGACGGTCCATACGGCGATCAAAAAGCCGGAGATGTACACGGTCTCGGGAAATCCCGCGATGACGGCCAGGGCCGAAGCGACCGCGATGGTGACCCAACCGCCACGCCGATTGGTTGCGGCGCGTTCCCATGCGCGCTCGACGCCGAGCAGGATGAGTGGGACGAACGCGATAGGCAACATCGCACCGTTTTGGAGCCAGGCGAACGTCCCGTTGAGGCCGAAGGCGACCCCCACGATCACTGCGGCAACCGGGTGGACGCGAAGGCGCCGCACCAGCGAGTACGACGCGAGACCGGCGATGCACTCGAGGAGCAGGGTCTCGAAGAACAAGCCGTTCGGCAGCAGGTTCAGCAGCGTCGGAGGGAAGAGCGCCGCCGATTGCGGACTCGCGACCAACGGCCAACCCACGCCCTCGAAGGAGTTCCACAACGGCGCGTGGCCGTGCACGACCTGACGTGCGGCTTCGCGGCCGACGGCCTGCGTGAGGAAGCCATTGTTGGGGTCGATGGTGCGTTGGCCCGGAAGCCGGCTCGGCTCGATCGATGCCGCAACACCCCCGCGTGGGCCGAGCGGATCGGGATCGGTGAGCCGAAAAATGTAGGCGGCATTCGCGCACACGATGGCCACGATGACGAGGGCGGGGCCCATCGCATGCCGGAATCGCAGCCGGGTGGACGGTGGTGGTTCGGTCGTCATCCACCCGGAGCGACTGCGACCGGCGTGACCTGCCAAGCGCCATCGTCACAGTCGAGCAGTGCCATCGAGTTGGGCGTGCCGTCGCAATCGAGACCGACAACCTGCATGGCGCCCCACGTCCTCTCGACCGCGCGTGAATACCCCGAGTGGTAATGGCCGTGCACGAGCACCTGAGGAGTGACGCCATCGACGACCCGCTCGAGCTGATCCCGGTGTGACCAACACGCGGGGAGTTCCGCGCGCAAGGCCTGGCCGAGGATATTGTCATCGAGCAGTCCGGGGATCTTCCAACCCGCCGGCGCATCGTGGGTCAACGCGATATCGGCGTGACCACCGGCAACGCACCGCTCGATGTCGTCGTCGGAAATCCGCTCGGCCGCGAACCAGTCCACTCCGGGCGTGCGGTACGCGCGGTCGATCGACTGCGCGCCACCGCACACGAACACCGACACGCCTTCGAGCGTGAAACGCGAGCCGCGCGGAAGATACGTGAGGTTGCCACCGAGACCGATCCCACGGCCGGCCTCGGGCTCGTCGACGCGCTCGACTTCCGCGGCGAGCGCGTCGTGATGCTCGTGGTTGCCATCGATCCACCACAGCGGGAGAGGCGATCGGCGAGCCGCGTCGAGGAAGCGTTCCCCGACCGGGCTTCCGGGCCAGAAACCGAAGTCTCCGAGCTGGAGGATGAGCTCTGCATCATGCGCGATCGCGGCGCGCGTCACCGTTTGCTCCAACCATCGAGTGTTGGCGTGACTGTCACCAACGAGCAGCACGCGCATGTGGACACGGTACGACCATGTCCACGCCGCTGCGTTCGATTACCCGAGCAGGGTGTGCACTTTCGCGAGATCGACATCGCCTGAGAATGCGACCGCGCCGTCGCGCAGACCGATGCAGCGGGTGGCGTTCTTGAGAAAATCCAGTTGGTGGGTCGCGACGATCACGCAGGCGCCGCCGGCGGCGGTCTCGAGCAGGAGCTCGGTGAGCGCGCGTTGGCCGGCGGGATCGAGACCCACGAACGGCTCGTCGACCGCGAGTACCGAAAACGGTCGCATCAGCCCGAGCACGAGCGAGGTCTTCTGGCGCAACCCGCGACTGAATCGTGCGGGGAGATCGTCGGCGCGATCTGTGAGACCGAGACGATCGAGGAGTTCGTCGCCGTGTTCCGGCCAATCTTCGCAGCCGTGCAATCGACCGATGTACTCGATGTGTTCGTTGACGCTGAGGTCGTCGTAGAGCACCGGTTCGTCGGGGATGAACGACAGTTCGGCGCGCGCCTCGAGCGATCCCGCGGGCGCGCCGCAGATCCGAACGTCACCGGCCGTCGGTTCGAGCAGTCCCGCCGCGAGCCGGAGGAAGGTCGACTTCCCGGAACCGTTGTGGCCAACCAGTGCGATGAGCTGTCCCGGCTTGGTGCGCAAGGTGAAGTCGTGCAACGCGACGAGATCGTCGTACCGCTTGGCGAGTCGTTCGGCGACGAGCGGCGTGGTCATCCGGCCTCCACGGTTCGTCCGCGTAGAAATGTGACGATGCCGAACGCGATCATCAGCGCGGGTGCGGCCGCGGCGAAGCCAGCTCGGATCGGATCGGTCGGGGGGTCGACCTCGCGTGCCACGATCAGCGGGAGGAACGCGAGCGCGACGAGGACCAGCGGCCCGGCTTGTTGCGCGGCGACCACACCCGGATGGAGCATCGCGACACTCATATCTCGATCCGGACGGCCGAGATACACCGACAGCGCGGCGGCGGCCGGGGCCACGGCGACGAGCGCCACGATCACCGCGAGGCCGACCACGGGTGACACTGCATGCACCTGCGCCGCCCGGTGGATTAGCGACCCCACGGCGAGGCCGCATCCGAATCCGAGAAAGGCGAGTACCGCCTGCAGCGCGGCCGGCGTCGCGAGGTGGCCGAAATAGACGTCGCCTGACGACTGTGGAACCCCGACGGCACGGTCGGGATGATCGATCTCCTGAGCGAGTCCCTCTACGGCGTCGAGCGCAATCACATACGCAGCGATCGCGGCGACCGCGAACAGCACGGTCGTTCCGCGCACCGCTGCCGCACAACTCGCGCCCGCGACGAGCGTGAGAATAAAGACCCGCGTGAGTCGGGCACCGGGCCACCGCACGATCCCGTGCCAATCCCGACGCCAGGCGGCGCGTCCGAGTACCGCCCCGGCGGGTACGTGGATCCAGGGTCGCGATCGTGCCTGTTCGTGCGTGAGCTGGCGTCGCAACGTGATCACCGCGCGCACGTCCTGGATCGTGGCCGCGAACCGTAAGGCGCTCACGAGACGCGCGCGGTGTTGTACGTGTTCCAACGAGAGCTGCGCGGCACGCGCGAGCCCGACCGCGATGAGCGCGCCGACGAGCGCGACGCCGGGGAGTGCCCACCACGACGATCGGACCGGCCACACCGCAACGTGGCCCGTCCAGGTGAGCGGTGAGGTGTGCACCGCGACCACGATGTCGATTGCCGACCACGCGAGCAGCGCGCCTCCTACGACGAGCGCGGTGCGTTGCGTGATCCGTAACGCGGAGCCAAGGAGTGCGCTCCCCCAGGCCGCGAGCGCGGCGAGCAGACCGAACGCGATGCCGGACATCACCCACGTGGCGGTGGGGCGATCGGGTCCGGGCAACTTGGGCGCGGCAACGATCCCCAAGACCGCGCCCGCGAGTACGCCCGACGTCACCACTCCCCGCAGCTGTTTGTACGCCGCGGCGCGCACGACGGGCCCCCGCTCAACCGGCGCGAGCATCACGTGCTGCACGTCGGGCGCCTCGAATGCGAGCGGGCCACCGTGAGCACCGGATCGCAATCCGAGTGCGATCAAGAAGGCGACGAACGCACCGACGACCGCCGCTCCGTGGTCAGCGACCGCACGTACCGTGGTGGACGCGACCGGCGCATCGCCGACGACCACCGCGAACCCGATCAGCGCCGCGACACCGGAAATCCCCACGACGTACGCCCGGTAGAGCGCGTCGACCCAGTCGAGATGGCGCAGGCGCTGCGTCCGCCGCCGGGCGCGCAGCTCGCGTACGGCCGCGCGCATCTCCGGCCGAGCCGGCACGTGGGTCACGGACGGCGACGCTACTGGTCACCTCGGTTGGCGGTTCTGTTCGGGCGGTCGGAGATCCCGGCGCGGTTGGGGTACCTCGCTCGAGCTGTGACGACCGGATTACGGGGTCGGGACCGGTGTGGGACCTGCGGTGGTGGTGGGGGCAGCAACCACCATCGGCCGTGATCCGATCCAGTTCGACGATTGGGTGACGTCGAGGTTTCCCCCCTGGTCATGCCACACATTCGCCCCGCCGCGGAACACGTTGCGGGTGATCGAGACGTGCGAACTCCGGTACAGCGCCACCCCGGTGAGGTGATGCGACCATTGCAGCGATACCACGTTGTCTCGCACCTCGACCCCGCGGACGTTCCTGAACACCATCGCCGAGCCGAAGCCGCTGACGCCGGCGTCCGAGGTGTTGCCGATCACGTGGTAGTTCGTGCGATTGGTGGCGGTAGTCGAGACGAACACCACGAGTCCCTTGTGATGGAGTCGATTACCGATGATGTTGATGTTGTCCATCGGTGCCGCGGCCCCCACGTTGGCGAAGAAGAAGAGCCGGCCCGGTCCCACGTCGTTGTTCCGAATCCAGATGTTCTGCGAGGACCAGGTGGGCAAAGAGGGTTCGATATCGATCGTCGCACGGCGCGTGTCGGTGATCGAGTTGTTCTCGAAGGTGATGTCCCGGCCGTTGATCGTCCAGCCCTGGCGGCCGTTGCGCGCGAACGTCGAGTTGCGCACTGTGAGGTTCGACGTTCCCGGGCCGACCCATACGAAGTCGCCGTACGTGTCGTATGCCGCAACGTGGTCCATGAGCATGTTGTCGGTGCCCTGAATGAGGTAGGCATGCTGGGCCTCGAACCTCGGTTGATACGCGAGCACGCCCATTCCCGCGTGAGGGTTGGCACCGAACGTCGTGAGGTTGCGCACGATCAGATGGGAGCTGCGCGCGAACGTCCATACGTTGCGGGTACGGATGAGCTTGGGTGTGACGAGCTCGGTTCCGTCGGTGACTTGTCGGAACGTCGCTCCGTTGCCCTCGAACGTGAGGCCGGTCCGGTGCTGGACGATCAGCGTGCCGTCGACGCGGAAGCAGCCGTTGGTGGTGAACGCAAGTGTCGAGTTGTCGGGCACCGAGGCAATCCACGCGTTGAGCGCCGCGGTGACATCCGTCGAGCAGTTGGCCGCGATCGAGGCGGGGACAACGGCGGGTGTGACCGCGGCACCCGCCGGAATCACACCGGTCGCTGAGGTCCCGATCGTGAGCGACGCGAGGACGACACCGAACACTGACCGACGGCTCCGCATACTCAGATATCGGCAAATTCACCGGCCACGCTGAAGCTCGACATTCCGGCCGCCTACGATCGAGCCCCCATGACGCGCCCGGTTACGCCTCGGTGGTTCCGCTGGGGGCTGGCGGCGATTGCCCTGCTGGCGCTGGCGATCCGACTCATCTACGTCTTCGGATTTCGCCAACACCATCAGTTTGGCGGCGACGCGTTCTTTTACCACGCCGGGGCAAATCTGCTCGCGGACGGGAAGGGTTTCATCTCGCCGTTCGAGCCGTCGCGCCACATCCAAGCCGGGGAGCACCCGCCGCTGTATTTGATCTACCTCGCGATTCCGTCGGTGTTCGGCTTCACGAGCGTCCTCACGCACTTGGTGTGGTCGTCACTCCTCGGTGTGGGCACGGTGGTGGTCGTCGGTCTCATCGGGCGCGACGTCCGGGGACCCCGGGTCGGGCTCCTCGCCGCCGGTATCGCGGCGACGTATCCCAACCTCTGGGTACCCGATGGGTCGCTGATGGCGGAATCCATGGCGATGTTCGCCACCGCGCTCGCGGTCTATCTCGCGTATCGCTATTGGCGTGATCCGCGCTGGTGGCGGCTCGCGTTGGTCGGCGCGGCAAGCGGCGCCGGCGCGCTCAGTCGTTCTGAACTCATCCTCATCGTGCCCTTGATGGTGGTCCCGCTGGCGTTGCTCGCGCCCGCGCCCGGGCGGGTGTCGCGGCAGCGGTGGACCGCAATCGGCGGAGCCGCGCTCGCGGCGCTGACCCTGATGGCCCCGTGGTTGGTGTTCAACCTGACGCGCTTCGAGAAGCCCGAACTCCTGAGCACGCAGTTCGGCCCGCTGCTGTCGTCCGCGAACTGCGACGACGTCTGGCGGGGTGACACCAAGAGCTACTTCTCGGTCTCCTGCTCGATCGCGATTCGTGACCGCCTGATTCACGGACGGCTCGACGAATCGGAGACCGATGCCATCTATCGCCGAGCCGCGCTGGACTACATCGGCCGCCACACCGATCTCATCCCCGGCGTGGTCGCGGCGCGACTCGGCGCGATCGTCGGCGTGTACCAACCGTCGACCCAAATCAATCTGGACAGCGCAATCGAAGGGCGAGAGCATGGCTTGGCGCGACTGGACCTGTACGGGTTCCAGGTCCTGGCGCTGCTCTCGGTGGCGGGCGCGATCGTCCTTCGGCGGCGCGGATCGGTCCCGGTGTTTCCGCTCCTCGTGCCGCCGGTGATCGTGCTCGTGACGGTGGCGCTTACCTACGCCAGCACGCGGTTTCGCTCGTCGGCCGAGGTGGTCGTGTGTGTCCTGGCCGCGGTCGCGGTGGATGCCGCCGGGGAGCGGCTGCTCGCCCGCGGGTCACCCAAAGCACAAGAGACCCCGGAGCCCGGCCGGCCACCTCACGGAACGTGAATCTGGCCTCCGGGCGCGGCGAGCACAGGACGGGCGTCGAGCCCCAGGGTCCACACGTCGTACGCGGCCGTCCCGGGTTCGGTGCCCTGCCATCGGTCGAAGGCCGAGGATGCGCCGCGATAGTGGATGGTCTTGCGGGCCTTGAGTGCGTTCGAACATTCGAGGAATGTGGTGCACGGGACCTTGCCGGTCAGGTTCGCGGCGAAGCGATCCCGAATCCGGCGCGGATCATCCGACCGCGCGGCCACTGCCGCGAGACCCACGAGCACCGTGCAGTCGTAGGTGCTCGCGGAGAAGAATCCTTCGACGCCGGTCGCGAAGAGCCGCGCGTTGAAGGGGTGATCGATGCCGGCGGGAGCGCCCGCGGGGGTCGTGCCCTTCATGGACGCGACGACCGCGGGGTTGGCGGGGTCCACCAACGCGCCGAGGTCCGCGCTCTGGAGACCGTCGGATCCGTAGGTCGGGATCTGGAGTGGGCCCTTGCCCTTGGCGATCAACGACTTGAGGAGCGGAGCGCTTGTAGCGGGGAACCCGATGAGCACGATCGCGTCGGGCCGGCGCGCGAGCGCCTGATCGACGGTCCGAGTCGCGTCGGTGCCCGGCGACGTGATCGCGATGTTCGACGCGTCGCGAACGCCATGTGTTCGCAGCGCGCGCATGAGCTCGGTCGCGAACGGCACACCGTAGGAGTCGCGCGGCGTGAGGATCACCGGACGGTGACGACCGTCGGCAACGAGCAGCGCGGCCAACGCGTCGGCTTGGAGGTGATCGGACGGAGCGGTGCGGAAGTAGAAGCCGCTGCGCGCCGCGGCGCTCGAGATGGGACCGTACGAGTTCGAACCCGAGCACATCACCACGCGCCGGGTGCGAGTCCGATCGATGAGACCCAGCGCGAGCTGCGAGGTGGACGGTCCGATGATCGCATCGACGCGATTGGTGTCGACCAGACCGTTGAACCCCGCCGTCGCGGTAGTGAGTGACGAGCCGTCGTCGGCGACGGCGAGCCCTACCGGCTTGCCGTTGACCCCGCCCGCGAAGTTCATCTCGTCGACCGCGAGCTTCACCGGGACGGTGAAGGAATCGGCGATCGTTGCGACGGGTCCCGTGAGGGGCGCGAGCTGGCCCAAGGTGAGCGCGCCGTCGACGTCGGCGCGGGTGGTCGTGGTGGTCGGGCTCGCGACCGGGTGGCTGCTGCCGGACGAACACGCGGCCACGGACACCGTCGTGATGCCGATCGCGATGGTGGACAGGATGCGACGCCGGTGCGACACGCGACCTCCGTGTGGGCGGGGTGAGTGATCGTCGCGCACCCTACCGAGCATTGGATCGCGCGCCCGGTTTCAGATCTGGCGTCCGATTTGCCGACAACAACTGTGGAGCGCCGCGAGCGCCGACATGGAGGAATGGTCACGCAACGTCGTCAGCGCGTTCAGCAGATTCTCGTCATCGTCGCGGTTGCGGCCGCCGCCTTACTGCCGGCGGGGACCGCAGGCGCCTGGCCGGGCGACCCCGATGGCACCTACGGCGCGTGCGGGACAATGGCGTTCGACATCCTTCCGGGCACGGCGAGTGCGGCACGCGCGGTAGCACTCCAGGCCGACGGCAAGACCGTGGTGGCGGGATATTCCGACGACCGCGGATTGGTCATGCGCCTCTCGGCGGGTCAGTACGATGCCGGGTTCGCAACGCTGGGCCGAGCTCGGATTACGCATACTGGGGTGACGCGCTACTTCGCGGTGGCACCGACCGTCGGTGGTGGCGTGGTGGCGGCCGGGACCGTGACGAACGGCGCCACGATCGACTCTGTGGTGGATCGCCTCACTCCAGCCGGCG
This sequence comes from Acidimicrobiia bacterium, assembly GCA_025357995.1. Taxonomy (GTDB): domain Bacteria; phylum Actinomycetota; class Acidimicrobiia; order IMCC26256; family JAENVU01; genus JAENVU01. Next base: position 9,314 of record JANYLF010000151.1, read on the forward strand.
CGCTCGATACCACGTTCAACACCACCGGCAAGCTGGCTTTCGATGCCGGCGGTCCCGACGGCGCTCGCGCCGTGGTCTCCCTCGGCGACGGGAGTGTCCTCGTCGCGGGTAACGCGACGGCCGGCGGCTACGTCGCCAAGTTCACGCCGGCGGGTGCGCCGGATACCGGATGGGATGGCGACGGTCGTAAGGACGGTCTCGCGATGACGGTACGCGCGGTCGCGACGCGCGCCGACGGTTCGGTCTACGTCGCGGGTTCGACGACCGCGAGCCCTGCGGATTGGCGCGTCCTTCGGCTGGCGTCGGATGGCTCCGTCGACACCGCGTTCGGTGGCGCGAACGGCGCGACCGTCGACCTCGGTGGCGACGACGTCGTGACCGCGATCGCAGTACAGCCCGACGGCAAGGTGGTGGCCACCGGCTTCGGAAAGGGAGCGACCGGCCATGGGCAGACCTTCGTGCGGCGATTCCTCGACGACGCCACGATGGACTCGTCGTTCACGGCCTACCACGACGCGTTCGGCGTGTCCGATACTCCGGCGGCGCTCACCCTCCAAGCCGACGGGCGCGTCGTGATCGCAGTGAACTCGGGCGTGGGTACCGACAACGACATCGTGGTCGCTCGCCTCGGTTCCGACGGCGTGCCCGACGACTCGTTCGGCGTCGGTGGAGTTTCGATCGCCGACGCCGGTCGGCGCAGTTCGGTGAGCGGTGTGGTGGTCACGCCCGACGGCCGTTCCTTCGCCGTCGGATCCGTCTGGCGCAACGGCCACGATGTGGTGGGTATCTTCCGTTATCAGGACGACGCGTCCACGCTCGGGACGACGACCCAGGGCGTCGTGGTCGACGGATTTGGTGGTCTGCACGGTTGGAGCGCGGGATGCACGTCCGGTCCGTCGGGCTTCGTCGGGGGTCCGTACTGGCTCGGATGGGACATTGTGCGTGGCGCCGCGATGTTGCCCGGCGGTTCCGGGCTCGTTGCCGACGGTTTCGGTGGTCTCCACGGGTTCGTGTCGGGTGATGGTCCGACCGCGGTGCCGGTCGTATCGGGTAACCCGTACTGGCGTGGATGGGACATCGTGCGTGGCGTAGCGGTCGTGCCCGACGGCACCGGCGGGTATGAACTCGACGCCTACGGCGGACTGCATCCCTTCTCGATCAACGGCGGGGCCGCGCCACCGGCCGCGACCGGCGCGCCCTACTGGGGACGAGATATCGCGCGGGGCGTCGTGCTGATGCCGGACGGTACTGGTGGATATGTCGTCGACCGATCCGGCGCGATCGCGGCCTTCGGCGGTGCGCCGGTCCCCAATCCGGGGAGTCCGTACTGGCCCGGCCAAGACATCGTTCGGGGCATCACGCTCTCACCCGACGGCAGCGGTGGGTGGATCGTCGACGCCTATGGCGGTTTGCACCCCTTCGGCACCGGTGGCGACCCCGCGCCCGCCGCGACCGTCGGTGGGCCCTACTGGTTGGGATTCCCGATCGCGCGCGGCGCGGCGGTCCTTCCCTAGTCGCAGACCCTTTCCGGCCGGCGAACACACGGCTACATTCCCGGCGTCACTGTGGCGCAACTCGGGAGGCATCCGTGCGTAGGTATATCCGTTCTTTGGCGGTCGTCGGACTCGTCGTGGGCATCGCGGCGTGTGGGTCGAGCAGTGGGAGTTCGGCGTCGAAGCCCACCACCACCAAGGCTCCCGCGGCCACATGCACCGGTCCGGCCGACGCCTACGTGAAGACTGTCGGCAAGGCGTCCGACTTCAAGCCCGTCACCGCCGACACCCTGACGGTGGTCACAAGTCTTCCCGGTCCCGGCTTCTTCGAAGGCTCGGACAACGACCCGACCAAGATCACCTCGGGCTACGAGTACGACATCGCGAAGGCAATGCAAAAAGCATTCGGACTCAAGAACCTGGTGATCCGCAACGAAGGCTTCGACGCGATCACCGCGGGACAGGTCACGAAGTACGACGTCGCGTTGTCGCAGATCTCGATCACGTGCGACCGCGCCAAGGTTGTCAACTTCTCGATGCCGTACTTCAAATCCAACCAGGGCGTGCTCGTGCGTAAGGGCACGAAGGTGGCCGATCTCGCGGCCGCAAAGAAGGTGCAATGGGGTGTGCAGACGGGGACGACCGCGGTCGACCTGTTGAAGAAGATCGCACCGGATTCCGAACCGCGCGTGTATCAGCAGCTGCCGGACGGTTACACGGCCCTGCAGGCTGGTCAGGTCGACGCGTTCCTGATCGACACCGCGATCAACCTCGGTGAGGCCGCGCGTTCCGGCGGCAAGTTCGAGGTCGTGGCGCAGTTCGATCAACCGGGTGGCCCCGACCAGTACGGCGCGATCATCCCGAAGGGCTCGGTGAACACCGGCGCGATCAACGCGGTGTTCAAGCAGCTCACCGACTCGGGCGAGATCAAGTCCTTGGCTTCCAAGGACCTCACCGCCGATCCCGGCACCATTCCGGTGATCACGATCAAGTGACGCAAGCGTCGTCGGGCGAAGGCCCCACGGCTCCATCACTCCTGGCAACGCCCGATGCCGCTCGGCATCGGGCGTTGCCCGCGTTCCGATCGGTGTTGCCCGCCGCGATCGGGTTCGCCATCGCGGCCGTCGTCGCGGTCGTCGTCGAATGGTGGCAGCTGCTCTTTTTCGACGGTACGTTGCATCTCCGCGGCACGGAGCTCGTGGTCTGTCGCGCGTTCGAGATCGCACTCGCGCTGTTCGGCGTGTGGGTGTTGGTCTACGCATTCCTCGGATTGCAACGGGCGCTCGCGGCGAACCGGCTCGCCGCGCGCGGTGAATACACCGATGCGCGCGTGCGCGCCGAAGACGCCCGGGATGCGCTGTGGTGGGTCGTCGGTCTCGGCTTGACCGCGCTGATCGTGGCGTTCCTCGCGTTCCTGTTCGGCGCGAACAACGGTGCGCTCCGCAGCGTGATGTTCGACTGGAGCTACATGTGGAGGGGTCACAACGCCCTGCTGCGCGGCTTCTGGCTCAACGTTCGGATCTTTGTGGCAGCGGAGCTGTTGGTCTTGGTGTGGGCATTGCTCGTCGCCATCGTGCGTATGCTCCCCGGCCGGGCCTGCGCGCCGGTGCGAATGCTCGCGATCGTCTACACCGACATCTTCCGCGGCGTGCCGGCGATCATCGTGATCTACCTGGTGGTACTCGGGTTCGGACTGGCTCGAGTTCCGGGGTTCAACTCGATGTCCCACGACGCGCAGATCTTCTGGCTTGCAGTCCTCGCCCTCACGCTGGTCTACGGCGCGTACGTGTCCGAGGTGTATCGCGCGGGGATCGAGAGCGTGCACTGGAGCCAGACCGCCGCGTCGCGCTCGCTCGGGCTTTCGCAGTTCCAGACCCTCCGTCATGTGATCGTTCCGCAGGCGATCCGGCGGATCCTGCCCCCGCTCCTCAACGACTTCGTCGCCCTCCAGAAGGACACGGCACTCGCGCAGATCGTCGGCGCGCTCGAAGTGCTCAACATTGCTCAGCAGCTGAAGAACCAGTACTTCAACCTCTCGCCCGTGTTCGGCGCCGCACTGTTCTTCCTGGTGATCACCATCCCGTTCACGCGTTTCGTCGACTACCTTCTCAAGCGCGACAAGCTCCGCACCCAAGGTGGATCATGAGCTTCCTGGAGCTCCGGGGCGTCGAGAAGTACTTCGGCGACAACCACGTGCTGAAAGGCGTAGACCTCGCGGTCGAGGAGCACGAGGTGATCTGTCTCATCGGGCCGTCGGGATGCGGCAAGAGCACGCTCCTCCGGTGCGTGAACGCGCTTGAGCCGATTCAAGGTGGCGAGATCGTGCTCGACGGCGAACGCGTCTCCGGCCGCGGGATCGACGTGAACGCCCTACGCGCCGACGTGGGGATC
>JANYLF010000158.1 GCA_025357995.1 Acidimicrobiia bacterium
CCAGACGACGGGCGATCTCGGCGAGTTGAGCCTCAGCACTCGGGTCTGCCATACCTACAGACTGCCATCGCTGCGCGCTCGATGAGGCGCTCCGAGGAGATCACCGGCGACACCCAGGCGTCGCGTCATCCGATCGACGCGGTTCGGGAATTCGTCTTAGGTATACACCTGTATATCCAAGTGGAATTCTCGAATATGGAGATACTTCACCACTCAGAGGTTGAGCAGCTCGACGATGGCGGCCGCGCCCTCTTCCGCGGTGGGCCCGGGCGTGAGTACCAGCTCCGCATGCTCGGGCGCCTGGTAGGGATCGTCGATCCCGGTGAAGCCGGTGATTTCTCCGGCGCGGGCCTTGGCGTAGAGCCCCTTCACGTCGCGCTGCTCACACAGCTCGATCGGGGTGTCGACGAAGACCTCGACGAACCGCAGGCCGAGCTCGGCATGACGGGCTCGGACCCGATCACGATCGGCGCGGTAGGGGCTGATCAACGGAACGATCGCGACGATGCCGGCATCGGCGAACAGGACCGCGACTTCGCCGGCGCGCCGGACGTTCTCGTTCCGACTGGCCGCGTCGAACCCGAGATCGCCGTTGAGGCCGTGACGCAGGTTGTCGCCGTCGAGGAGGTAGGCGGGCACGCCGGCCGCGACGAGCTGTTGCTCCAGCGCGACCGCGACGGTCGATTTTCCGGAACCGGAAAGCCCGGTGAGCCACACGGTGAGACCTTCGTGCCCGGTCGCCGCGATCCGTTGCGCGCGGGTCACGTTGCCCGCCTGGAACACCACGTTCGGGCTCTTGTTCATGTGTCGAGGATCATGCCGGCGCCGACGGTTTCGTTCGTTCCCTCGTCGATGAGGATGAACGAACCAGTGGTGCGGTTGCGGCGGTACTCGTCGACGAAGAGGGGAGTCGTGATTCGCAGACTCACGCGTCCCATCTCGTTCAGGGTGAGCGTAGGCGATGTCTCGTCACGAGAGAGTGAGTTGACGTCCATGCGGTAGTGCAGATCGCGTACGAGGGCGCGAGCCGAACGCGTCGTGTGCTTGATGGCGTACTTGCCACCCACCGTCATGGGACGTTCCGAAAACCAACACACCATCGCTTCGATCTCTTGCGTGGCACGGGGCGCGTTGTTGGGTCGACAGATCATGTCGCCGCGGCTGATGTCGATGTCGTCGGCGAGCCGGAGTGTGACCGACTGCGGCGGCATTGCCTCGGAGAGTTCTTCGCCGTAGAGGTCGATGCCGGCAATGGTCGTGGTGAGGCCCGACGGCAATACGAGGACCTCGTCGCCGGGCCGGAACGTGCCGCCCGCGACGGTGCCCGCGTAGCCGCGGTAGTCGTGGTAAGCGTCGCTCATCGGACGGATCACGAACTGCACCGGCATGCGCGCGTCGATCAGGTTGCGGTCCGAACCGATATACACGTGCTCCAAGTGATGGAGCAGGGTGGGGCCGTCGTACCAGCCCATGTTGGGGCTGTGGCTCGTCACATTGACGCCGTGGAGCGCGGATACCGGGATGAACGTGAGGTCGGTGATGTCGAGCTTGCCGGCCCACTCGCGGAACTCTTCGGAAATACGGTCGAACACGAGTTGGTCGTAGTCGACGAGGTCCATCTTGTTCACGCACAACACGAGGTGACGCACCGAGAGCAGCGACGCAATCACCGAATGCCGGCGGGATTGCTCGACCACCCCGTGACGCGCGTCGACGAGGATCAGCGCGAGATCGGCGGTCGACGCGCCTGTGACCATGTTGCGCGTGTACTGCACGTGGCCCGGGGTGTCGGCGATGATGAACTTCCGGCGCGGCGTCGCGAAGTACCGATACGCAACGTCGATCGTGATTCCCTGCTCACGTTCGGCGCGGAGACCGTCGGTAAGGAGCGCGAGGTTCGTGTAGTCGAACCCCTTCTCCCGTGAGGTGCGTTCGACGGATTCGAGTTGATCTTCGAAGATCTGCTTGGAGTCGAGGAGCAGACGACCGATGAGTGTGCTCTTGCCGTCGTCGACGGAACCCGCGGTGGCGAAGCGGAGCATCTCCATTAGAAGTACCCCTCCTTCTTGCGGTCTTCCATGGCGGCCTCGTTGAACTTGTCGTCGGCCCTGGTCGCGCCGCGTTCGGTGATGCGTGATGCGGCGACCTCGAGGATGATGGCCTCGGCCGTCGTGGCGGGGGACTCGACGGCGCCGGTACACGTGGCATCGCCGACGGTGCGGAACCGAACGGTCAGCTCCTCGAGCTCCTCGTCGGGAAGCAGCTTCACGAAGTCGGTCAGCGCGAGCAGCATGCCGTCACGGCGGAAGACCTGCCGGCGGTGGGCGAAATAGATCGACGGCAGTTCGATCTCCTCGCGTTCGATGTATTGCCACACGTCCATCTCCGTCCAGTTGGAGATGGGGAACACCCGGATGTGCTCTCCCTTGCGGTGGCGTGCGTTGTAAAGGCTCCACAGTTCGGGGCGCTGGTTCTTGGGATCCCACTGGCCGAAGTCGTCGCGGAACGAGAAGACCCGCTCCTTGGCGCGGGCCTTGTCTTCGTCGCGGCGGCCGCCACCGAACACGGCATCGAAACCGTGCTCCTCGATGGCGTCGAGCAGCGTCACACTCTGGAGTCGGTTGCGGGTGGCCTTGGGGCCCGTCTCCTCGTGCACCCGCCCCTCGTCGATCGACTTCTGCACCGATGCCACCACGAGTGGAGTGCCGAGCTCGGCGGCCCGGCGGTCTCGGTAGTCGAGGACCTCGGGAAAGTTATGTCCGGTATCCACGTGCATGAGCGGAAACGGGATGCGGGCGGGCCAGAACGCCTTCTCGGCGAGCTTGAGCATCAACGCGGAGTCCTTGCCGCCCGAAAAGAGCAGCACCGGCCGCTCGAACTCGGCCGCGACCTCGCGCATGATGTGGATCGACTCGGCCTCGAGCGCGTCGAGATGCGAGATGGTGGTATCGGTCACCGGGTCCTCCGGAGCGGGCGGGAGCGGAAAGTGTAGTTCTGGCAGGGGTCCCGATTGACCAGTTGGGGGGTCATGAATTGGCGATCTCGATCACCGCGGCGGCGTACTCGGGGCGACAGATCAGGAGGTCGGGCAGGAGGCGTTCGGCGGCGTTGTACACGAGTGGTGAACCGTCGATCCGAGACACGTGCAGGCCCGCGGCCGCGGCGACGGCAACTGGCGCCGCGGAGTCCCATTGGTATTGGCCACCCGCGTGTGCGTACACGTCCACGCGGCCCTGGAGGATGGCCATGGCCTTGGCTCCGGCCGAGCCCATCGGGACGAGCTCCGCATTCAGCGCGCGTTCGAGGGCTTCGGTGATCGCGGGCGGACGAGTGCGCGACACCACGAGGCGCGGGGGACCGTCGACGCGCGGTGGGAGCACCGGTCGGGGCTCGGTCACATAGGTCATGTGTTGGGCGGGGAGTGCGACCGCGCCGACGGCCGCGGTGCCGTTGATCGCGAGGGCCACGTGGACGGCCCAATCGTCGCGATCACCCTCGCCGTATTCGCGGGTGCCGTCGAGCGGGTCGACGATCCAGACGCGTTCGTGGTCGAGGCGTGCGAGGTTGTCGGCGGATTCTTCGGACAGGATCGCGTCGTCGGGGCGGGCCTGGGCGAGGCGCTGGAGGATGACGACGTTGGCCTGCGCGTCGCCCGCCGCCTTCAGCTCCGTCGGGTCGGAAATCGTGGGGCGCAACGCCAGGAGGAGCCGTCCGGCTTCCTCGGCGATGTCGGCCGCGAGCTCATGGTCGTTCATCAGGATCGGTCGTTCATCGGCGCTTGCGGGCTTCGGGGCGCGCGGCGAGCTTCTCGACGCGAGCGGGGAGCTTCCCGGCAGCGAGATCGGCGAGCGTCACACCTTCGAGCACCTCTCGGAGGCTGGCCCGCACCGCGATCCACACGTCGGCGAGCTTGGCGGCGGGGCCGAGATAGCTGACGGTCTCGGGTGCCTCGCCGTGGATCGCCGCGAGGGGACCGTCGACGGCCCGGATCACGTCGGCCACCGTGATCTGGTTGGGCGGTTGGGCGAGGTAGTAGCCGCCCTCGGCGCCACGGCGCGAGGCCACCAGTCCGGCGGTGCGCAGCGATCCGAGGATGTTCTCGCAGAACGCGAGGGGAGCGCGTTGCGCGGAGGCCAGGGCCGGGCCGGTGATGGGGGTGGAGGGGGGCGCGGCGGCCAACTCGGCCGCGAGTCGTACGGCGTAGTCCGCCTTGGCCGAGATCTTCACGACCACGGACGATAGTCGGTCATCCCCGTGGGGTTGGCTAAAGCGATAATCTCGACTAAGATGATCGAGTTCATTTATACAGGCGAGTTTGCATGAATCCGGGAGTACAGCGTGGATTGGTTGTTGGTACTGGGTGGCCTGGGCGTCGGCACAGTCGTCGGGCTCACGGGCATGGGCGGCGGTGCGTTGATGACGCCGATGCTCGTGATCTTCTTCGGGGTGGATCCGGTGACGGCGGTGTCCAGCGATCTCGTGGTGTCGCTCGTGATGAAGCCCTTCGGCGCCGGGGTACACGCCAAGGAAGGCACCGTGAACTACCAGCTCGTCAAATGGTTGTGTCTCGGGTCGGTGCCGTCGGCGTTCGCCGGTTCGTGGTTGCTCGGCGTACTCGGCGGTGACGACGTGTCCGCCACGGTGAAGCTGTACCTCGGTATCGCGCTCGTGGTGGCGGCCGCGTCCATGGTCGTACGCCACCAGCTCAACCGCCGCCGCAATCAGCACATCCCCACGGACGGTGCACAGCACGCGCTCGTGGTGAGGCCGATTCCGACCGTGCTCATCGGCGTGGTGGGTGGTCTCATCGTCGGGATGACGTCGGTCGGTTCGGGGTCGTTGATCATCGTCGCGTTGCTGCTGCTGTATCCGACGCTGTCTGCCGGGCAGTTGGTCGGGACCGACCTGGTGCAGGCGGTCCCCCTGGTGGCCTCCGCCGCGTTGGGTCACTACTTCTTCGGTGACATCAAGTTCGCGCTCGCGGGCTCGTTGATGCTCGGAGCGATCCCCGGCGTGCTGATCGGAGCTCGCATCTCTTCGCGTGCACCAGACCACATCATCCGGCCGATCCTTGTGGTGGTGCTGCTCGCGTCCGGCGCGAAGTTGCTCGAGGTGCCGAACGAGTGGGTGCTGGGCTTCATCGGGGCTGCGCTCGTCGTCGGACTCGTCGCGATGGCCCGTGGCCTCAGCCGCGGTCGCGGGGTTGCCGTCGCAGAGGCTGACGCGACCGCGGTCTGACTACGGTTCCCTCTATTCTGGAGGGGACTGCGTGACCATTCACTACGAGCTCGACGATGAGCACATCCTGCGCATCACGATCGATCGGCCCGAGGCGCGGAACTCGGCCGACCTCGAGCACTTCAAGGCGTTGCGCGAGGCGTGGGAGCGCTTCGATGCCGACACCGACGCCTGGGTCGCGATCATCACCGGCGTCGACGACGCGTTCTTCACCGGCGCGGACCTCAAGACGTACATCCCCGCCATCACCGCGCTCGGCGAACGCATCGCCGCGGAAGGGCTCACCGAGGTCGACGGCTACCGCCTCGATGACGGCACCCGCGCTGTGCTTCGTGGCGCGAAGATCTGGAAGCCGATCATCGCAGCGGTCAACGGGTTCTGTACCGCGGGGGGAATGGAGCTCATCGGCGGCGCCGATATTCGTGTCGCGTGCCCGGAGGCGCAGTTCGCAGTGATGGAGCCCAAGCGAGGGCTGTTCGCCGGGGGAGGAACGACCGTGCGCCTCCCGCGCCAGATCCCGTTCCCGCACGCAATGGAGTTTCTGCTGTGCGCGGATCTGATCCCCGCGACGCGGGCGTACGAGATGGGATTGCTCAACGCGGTCGTGCCGCGCGACGAGTTGCTCGACGCCGCGTACGCCTATGCCCGGCGGATCACCGCGAACGCACCGCTGGCGGTACAGGCCACCAAGCGCAGTGTGTGGGAAGGGCTCGGAATGAGCCTCCGGGACGCGTATCGCAACGAGGCCGCGATCTCGTCCGAGATTTTCGCGACCGACGACGCGAAGGAAGGACCGCGGGCGTTCGCCGAGAAGCGGCCGCCGCGCTGGACCGGCCAATGATGAGCGCGGCACGGGCTGGGGACGGGCAGACCGTTGACGGGCGGACTCCGTGCATTGTGGGCGTCGGCTCGCAGACCTGGCGCGAGGACGTGCCCGAGCCGCTGACGATGTGGGAGGAAGTCACGCGCGCCGCGGAGACGGACGCCGGCGCCCGCTTGCTCGATCGGGTGGACGCGATCGACATCGTGTACTGCCAGACCTGGCAGTACGACGACCCGGTCGGTCGGCTGGCGGAGGTGTTGGGCGTCGCACCGCGTCGATCTCACTACTCGGGCATTGGCGGCACGACCCCTCCGGTGCTCGTGCAGGAGACCGCGGCGCGGCTCTGGCATGGTGAGATGGATGTGGCTTTGGTGGTCGGTGCCGAGGCGCTCGATACCCAGCGGCGGGCTCGCGGCCGCGGCGAGCGAGTGCCGTATTCGTTCCCACCCGCCGAGAAGCCGTCCTTTCCGTGGGAAGCGCCGTTTCATCCGGCCGAAGTCGCGCACGAGGTGTTCCAGGCCTGGCTCACGTTCGCGCTGTTCGACAACGCCCGACGCGGATATCTCGGCCTTGGTCTCGACGAGTACCGCGCGCAGTTGGGGGAGCAGTGGCATCGCTTCACGCAGGTCGCGGCGACCAACCCGGAAGCGTGGTTTCCGCGCGAGCGGAGCGCGGCGGAGATCATCACGCCGACCGCGCAGAATCGGCTCGTCGGTTCGCCGTATACGAAGTACATGATCTCGATCATGGACGTCGACATGGCGGCGGCCGTGTTCATGACGACCGAGCAGGCGGCCAACGAGCTCGGTATCGCGCGTGATCGGCGCGTGTATCCGCGCGGATGGCAGTACGCGACCGATCCGGTGTACGTCGCGGAACATCCCGATCTCTGGACGTCGCCCGCGATGCGGTTGGTCACCGAGACCGCGCTCGGAGCCGCGGGTGTGGGCATCGACGACGTCGCGCATCTCGATCTCTATTCGTGCTTCCCGTCTTCGGTAAATTTCATGCGTGATGCGCTCGGGATCGGGTTGGAAGACCAGCGTCCGATGACTGTGACCGGCGGGTTGCCGTACCACGGTGGTGCCGGGAGCGACTACCTCACGCACGCGATCGCGCAGATGGTCCGCGTGCTGCGCGACGACCCCGGGTCATACGGTCTCGTGACCGGCGTGGGGATGCACATGACCAAGCACGTGGCGGGCGTGTATTCCACCGAGCCCGGTCCGGTGGTGATCCCGGACGCGGCGCCGGCGCCTCGCTGTACTCCGATCGTCGACCGCTACGAGGGCCAGGCCACCGTTGCCACGTATTCCGTGGTGCACAGCAAGGCCGGACCGATATGGGCGCTGGTGATCTGCGATGTGCCCGGCGGCCGCTGTTACGCGCGGGTGGAGATGCCGGAGTTGCTGGTCGACGCGTCGAGCAACGAATGGGTGGGCCGCGCGGTGACGCTACGGTCGGCCCCCGACCGTGACGACGTGAACCTGGTGGTGGCGTGATGGAGTTCGATCCGTACTCGGAGGTCTTCTTCGACGATCCGTACGATCTCTACCGCGAGATGCGTGATCGCGCACCGGTATATCGCAACGACCATTACGGCTTCTACGCGTTGTCACGCTACGACGACGTCGCGGCCGCGCATCGCGATTGGCAGACGTTCACGAGTACCCACGGCATCACCGTCGACATGCTCACGGATCCCAAGGGTGCCGACATGGCGCGCGGTTCGATCATCTTCATGGATCCGCCCGATCACGATCGTCTGCGCGGGCTGGTGAGTCGCGTGTTCACGCCGAAGGCCGTCGCCGATCTCGAACCGATGATCCGGCGCTTGGTGTGTCACCAGCTCGACGCGCTCGGCGGCCCGTCGTTCGACCTCGTCGCCGACTTCTCGGCGCCGTTCCCGGTGGAAGTGATCTCGGAGATCCTTGGCGTGCCTCCGGCCGACCGCCAGCAGATCCGCCACTGGACCGACACCATGCTGCATCGCGAGCCCGGCAACCCGCGCCCCACGCAAGAAGGCATGGAAGCGATGCTGCATCAAGTGGGCTACTTGTTCGACCTGGCCGCGGAAAAGCGGCGTCACCCCACCGACGACATGCTGAGCGGGCTTGTCGAAACCGGCCTCTCGGACAGCGAGGTCGCGGGTTTCGGTGGTTTGCTGGCCGCCGCGGGCAGTGAGACGGTCACGAAGCTGATCGGCAACGGTGTGGTGCTCTTCTCCCGCAATCGGGGGGAGTGGGAGAAAGTCTGCGCCGATCGGTCGCTCCTCGTCCCCGCAGTGGAAGAGGTGCTGCGGTATTGGGCGCCGTCGCAGTATCAGGGTCGCTTCAGTACGGCCGCGACCGAGTGGCACGGCGTGACGATTCCGGCGGATTCACCGGTGCTGTTGATCACCGGCGCCGCCAACCGCGACG
>JANYLF010000177.1 GCA_025357995.1 Acidimicrobiia bacterium
CATCCCAGGGCCTGGTTATGGGCGAAGGGCACGAGTGGCGGTCCCGAGCGCCGCAGGCGCCACCAACCAGCCGCACGAGACCGCCGACCATGAACCAGGACCCGGATTATGGGCACCCCTACGGGGTGCCCATAATCCTCGTTATGTCAACTCGCCGGGAGAGAAGGAAGACGGTGCGTTCGGAACGGTCGAACTTGCGTCACTTCCCCACCGCTCAGGTGGGTATTTGACGCAAGTTCAGTGGTGCCAGCGGGCTCGGAGCTGCGGGTACCAGGCGACGGCGACGCCACACACGAGGAGCTTGAGCGCCACAATGGCCAGGGTGATCTGCACGGCGATCGGCGTGTCGGCGTTGGTCGGTGCCGGAAGGTCGCCGAGCACGGCCCACAGCCCGACCGCCACCCCGAGGACCATCAGTATGGCGGCGATGCTCTGACGGGCCCACGCGGGCATCGGGTGACGGACCTTGGGTCGACGCGGCGGCGCGAAGTGGTCGACGCGTCGGGGTGGATCGCTTCGAGCGGCTTGCGGGGGCACGTACAGCGTGCCTGCGTCGACCCGGGCCCGGAAATCGTCGTACGCCGCTCTCGTCGCCGGCTCCTTGAGCGCGGTATAGGCCGCGCTGATCTGTTTGAAGCGTTCCTGGTCGACCGGATCCGCGTTGCGGTCGGGGTGGAGCGCCTTGGCGTGCTCTCGGTACCGGGCGTCGATCTCGGTCATGGGCGCGACCGGCGAGACACCGAGTACGGCGTAGTAGTCGGTACTCGACCATTCTCGCGTGCGGACGCGCGTCACGCGCTCAGCCTATGACTCTTCGTAGGCGGATATCGGTGCGCAGGAACAGACCACATTGCGGTCGCCGTACACGCCGTCGATCCGACCCACCGGCGGCCAATACTTCGCACCCCGCAGCGACGGCACCGGAAACGCTGCGTCGTCCCGGGAGTAGCTGTGGTGCCAAGCGTCGGTGGCAACGTCTTCGGCGGTGTGCGGTGCGGCAGCCAACGGGCTTTCGTCGTGCGAGCACTCCCCTCGCTCGATGCGTCCGATTTCGTCGCGGATGGCGATCATCGCCTCACAGAAGCGGTCGAGCTCGGCCAGCGCCTCGGACTCGGTCGGCTCGATCATCAGCGTGCCCGCCACAGGAAAGCTGAGCGTGGGCGCGTGAAATACGTAGTCGATGAGTCGCTTGGCCACATCCTCGGCGGTGACCCCGGTCGCGTCGGTCAGCGGACGCAGATCGACGATGCACTCATGGGCGACCAGTCCCGCCGCTCCGGTGTACAGGACCGGGAAGTGCGGCGTGAGTCGTTGTGCCACGTAGTTCGCCGACAGGATCGCCACCTGGGTGGCGCGCCGGAGTCCGTCGGCACCCATCATCGCGATGTACGCCCAAGGAATCGGCAGGATCCCCGCCGATCCGAACGGCGCAGCCGCGACCGCCGGAACGACCGCGTTCGCGTCGAGCGGATGCCCCGGCAGGTACGGCGCCAGGTGTGATCGCACCGCGACCGGGCCGATCCCGGGGCCACCACCACCGTGCGGGATGCAGAAAGTCTTGTGCAGATTCAGGTGCGAAACGTCGGCACCGAACTGGCCCGGCGCGGCCAGGCCGACGAGCGCATTGAGGTTGGCGCCGTCCACGTAGACCTGACCGCCGCACTCGTGGACCAGATCGCAGACCTCGACGATCGTCGTCTCGAACACACCGTGCGTAGACGGGTAGGTGACCATCAACGCGCCGAGCGCGTCGGCGTGCGTCGTCGCCTTCTCCTTCAGGTCCGCGAGGTCGATGTTGCCGTCGGAGTCGGTGTTTACGACCACGACCCGCATGCCGGCCATGACCGCACTCGCCGCGTTCGTTCCGTGAGCCGACGCCGGGATGAGACACACATTCCGTTGCGCGTCACCGCGGCTTCCGTGAAACGCGCGGATCGCCAGCAACCCGGCCAGCTCCCCCTGCGACCCGGCGTTCGGTTGCAACGACACCGCGTCGTATCCGGTGATCGCACACAGCCACTGCTCGAGCTCGTCGATCATCTCCACGTATCCGGCGGCGTGATCGGTCGGCGCGAACGGATGCATGCCACCGAACTCCGGCCAGGTGACCGGTTCCATCTCGGTAGTCGCGTTGAGTTTCATGGTGCACGATCCGAGCGGAATCATCGTGCGATCGAGGGCAAGGTCCTTGTCCGACAGGCGACGGAGGTACCGGAGCATTTCGGTCTCGGAGCGATACCGATGGAAAACCTCGTGGGTGAGGAAGGCATCCGTGCGGACCAACGCAGCCGGGATCGCCACTCCGCCCTCCCCGGGCGGCCCGTCCACACCGAACGCGCGCAGCACGCGATCGACCGTCTCGGGCGTGGTGGTCTCGTCGAGCGCAATCCCTACCCGATCCTCGTCAAAGATCCGGAGGTCGACGCCAAGCTCGCGCGCCGCGGCACCGATCGCGACCGCGCGTCCCGGCACGCGGACGGTGATGGTGTCGAACCACGTGGCGTTCACGAGGTCCACTCCCCCAGTGGCGAGGGCGCCCGCGAGTGCGCTGGTCAACCTGTGGATGCGGGTGGCGATGGCCCGCAGCCCTTCCGGGCCGTGGTACACCGCGTACAGGCCCGCCATCACCGCCAGCAGCACTTGCGCGGTACAGATATTGCTCGTGGCCTTCTCCCGCCGAATGTGCTGTTCGCGGGTCTGCAGTGCGAGTCGCAACGCCGGACGACCCTGCGCGTCGACCGACATTCCGACCAACCGACCGGGCAACGTGCGTTTGTGCGTATCCCGGCACGCGATGAACGCGGCGTGCGGACCGCCGTAGCCGAGCGGAACCCCGAACCGTTGCGAGGAACCAACCACGAGATCCGCGCCAATGGACCCGGGCGCCCGCAAGAGCGTGAGGGCGAGCAGATCAGTCGCCACTGCGACCATCGCGCCGGCGTCGTGGGCGCGCTCGATCAGCGCCGCGTGGTCGCGGAGTGCTCCCGTAGTTCCGGGATACTGCACGAGCACGCCGAAGACACGCTCGCCGGGGAGATCCCTCTCTGGATCGCCGACCAGCACTTCGATACCCAACGGCTCCGCGCGCCCTCGTACGACCGCGATGGTCTGCGGATGACAGTCGGCGTCCACGAAGAACACGTCTACGCGCTTGGGCGCGAGCCGCCGACACATTGCCATCGCTTCGGCCGCCGCGGTGGCCTCGTCGAGCAGCGACGCATTCGCAAGATCCATGCCGGTCACGTCTGCGACCATCGTCTGGAAGTCGAGCAAGGCTTCGAGCCGACCTTGGGAGATCTCCGGCTGGTACGGCGTGTACGCGGTGTACCACGCAGGGTTCTCGAGCACGTTGCGACGGATCACCGCGGGGGTGATCGTGTTGGAATAGCCCATGCCGATCAAGGACGTGGTGACGACGTTGCGGTCGGCGAAAGCGCGGAGTGCCGTGATCGCCTCCGTCTCCGACCGGGGCGCCGGCAGCTCGAGCGCCGTGGCTCGACGGATCGACGCGGGAACGGCGGCGTCGGTGAGTGCGTCGAGCGACGAGTAGCCGAGCTGGGCGAGCATCGTGTCCTGCTCGGCCGCGTCCGGGCCGATGTGGCGATCGACGAAATGCTCTCGCAGTGACTCCGCCATTGGTTCGATCCCTTCGCGCGCCAGTAAGGAGACCGCGAGTGCGGCCACTCCCCCTCTGTCGCGGAACCTGAGAGATTCACCCGGTTTCGGGCTTTCCCCGTCGGTGAAGGATCGAATCCTTACTCTCCAGAGATGCCTTACCCGGGCGGTTCGTGAGCCTGAGAGATTCCGGGGAGGTTGCTCCTTCGGCGTCCCCTGGCGGGGACTCTCCCGCTCGGGTTCAACGGCTTGTCAGCCCGTCAGGCTACCCGCCGACCGTCGCCGCGCGAACAAACGGCGGTTTGGTGATGGCCGCGTTGAGCAGGCTCCCGCGAACGTCGATCTGCACCGCCTGGCCATCCGCGGCGTCGGGCGGAAGAAACGCAAGCGCGATGGCCTGGCCGAGCGTCGGCGAAAAGTTGCCGCTGGTGACCTCGCCGACGGGCTTCCCGTCGATCAGTACCGGACAACCCGCACGCGGTGGGCGGCGACCGTCGACGAGTAACCCGCGGAGCCGGCGGCCGACACCCCGGTCCCGTTCCGCCGCCAGCGCGGTACTCCCCCGGAACTCGCCTTTGTCGAACCGGACGACCCATCCCAGCCCCGCCTGGAGCGGGGTGATCCCCTCCCCCAACTCGTGGCCGTGGAGCGGAAGCCCGGCTTCGAGCCGCAGGGTGTCACGCGCCCCGAGTCCGGCGGGAGTCACACCCGCGTTGACGACCGCCCGCCACAACTCCGGCGCATGTTCACGCGGCACGTGGATCTCGATGCCATCCTCTCCTGTGTACCCGGTCCCGGCCACGATGCAGGCCACGCCGTTCCACTCCACCGGGGCAACCGTGAACCGGGCGACGTCCGCCATCGCGTCCGACACCGCGCGCATCCGCTCGCGCGCTTTCGGACCTTGGACCGCAATCACCGCGCGGTCGACGGTGACGTCCACAATCTCCGTTGCACCCGTGACATTCGTCGGGTCGGAGTCCGAACCCGTGAGCGCGTCGACGATCCGCGCCGTGTTCGACGCGTTGGGCATCACAAGGAAGTCCTCGGCACCGACCCACCACACGATGATGTCATCGACCACGTGGGCATCCTTCGGATCGAGGAGATGCGTGTACTGGGCGCGTCCGGGCGTGATCCGCGCCAGGTCGTTGGTGAACGCGTGCTGGAGCCTCGCGTACGCGCCCGGGCCGGTCACGCGCAACGATCCGAGGTGCGACACGTCGAAGGCCACCGCATCAGTCCGACACGCGCGGTGCTCCTCGAGAACGCCGCCGTACTGAATCGGCATTTCCCACCCACCGAACTCGACGAGCTTCGCTCCGAGCGCTCGATGCTCCGCGTCGAGCGGGCTGGTTCGGAGTCCGGACGGGGCTGGCTCAGGCATTGAGTTCGTGGATGCTGGCCTCCAACGATTCCACGAGACCACCGAGCGGCACGATGTTGAGCACGCCTTGACCGCGACGCACCAAGTCGATGATGTCGTCGCCGGTGCGGGCCAAGACCGTGGACGCGCCTTCGATGACCAGGCTCGCCGACGCGAGATCCTCACCGAGGTGGTCCCGGAGGTAATCGATGGCCTTGCGCGCGGTCTGGAGCGACACCCCCCCGTCGAGCAGACTCTTGATCACTTTCAGCGCGACGAGGTCACGGTAGGAATACCGCCGTTGGGTGCCGCTGCCGGCAGCGTCGACGAGCGAGGGGCGCAGCAGATCGGTGCGCGCCCAGTAGTCGAGTTGGCGATACGAGATCCCGACGACGGAACACACCGTCGGGCCGCTATACCCGACGTCGCGCCACTCTTCCCCGGTCGGGCTCAGCACACCCTGTTCGATCCGAGGCGGCAGGGCCGCGGTCAGCTCGTCGGTCGAGACGACGATCGGCGTGGGGTCGGGTGCAGCGGTCGAGCGAGCAGCCATCGGCGTCGCAGCCTTTCCAAAGGAAGGCACCCCTCGGGCGCCTCAAAGTCACAGTGTCGTAGTTACGGGGATGTCGACCGTACCGGTCACCGTCCGTGGCGTCAACGGTTCGAGCGAATCATCTCGCCTCAGGCGAAGTCCTCGGGTTTGATTTCGTCGAGAAAGGCCCGAAACTCTTCGATTTCGTCCTCGTCCTGCTCCTCTTCGAAGAGCACACCTGCCTCATCGAATACCGCCTCGTCCACGAGGATCGGGACCTCGTCGCCGAGACGCACCGCCAACGCGATCGCATCTGACGGACGGGCCGAGATGCGCTGTACTTCCTCACCGCGCAGCAGCTCCAACTCGGCGTAGAACGTGCCGTCTTGGAGCGCCGTAATCGCCACCTGGCGCAGCACCACCCCGAAGTCTCCGAGCACCGTGACGAAGAGATCGTGGGTCATCGGACGCGGCGTTTCCATGGATTGCAGCGCGTACACGATCGCCGTGGCCTCGGGAGATCCGATGAAGATCGGCAGATACCGTTGCCCGTCGACCTCACGCAGCAAGACGATCGGTTGGTTCGACGGGACCTCGACTCGCACCCCGATGAGCGTTACCCGTATCACTCTCCACCTCCAGGGGTGACGATACACCGAGGGCCTTCTGCCGCTCTGGGCTACGAATGCGACCCTCGCCATTCGGTCAGTCCTTCAACATCCCCGCGGTGGCCGAGCGTAAGAATGCAGCGCGCAGCGCGCGACCAAGCCGCGCGAGGTCGATGAGATCGTCGCGTGCCTGCGCCCGGGCATCCGGGTTGCGGCGGCGCAAACGTGGCGCGATCACCTGGTCGTACAG
>JANYLF010000198.1 GCA_025357995.1 Acidimicrobiia bacterium
CCAGACCGGTGATGAACCCCGCGGTGACTTCGCCGACGCCGGTACGGTGGCCCAGGAGCGGTGTGCCGTCGAGCGCGATACGGAGGGCGTCGATCCGCCGATACTACCGAACGGGTTCGTCGTGATCCGAGAGACCTTCGAGAGGACAATCAGTTGATGCATCACCGGGCGACCGCGGCCATGGCAGCACTGGTGGGAAC
The DNA here is from genome assembly GCA_025357995.1 of Acidimicrobiia bacterium. Taxonomy (GTDB): domain Bacteria; phylum Actinomycetota; class Acidimicrobiia; order IMCC26256; family JAENVU01; genus JAENVU01. The sequence goes on from JANYLF010000198.1 coordinate 201, forward strand.
GGCCGTGGGCTTCGTGGGGGTCGTCGTGCCCGTGGTCGGGCCGGTCGGCGTCAACGCGTCGCCTGCGGCCACACTGCACGCGAGTCAGGTGAGTGGGCCCGCGCCCGTCGGCACCGGTTGGAGTGCCACGGTCTCGGCTCCGGCGAATCTCGTCGGCGTCCGTTGGCACGGGGATCGATCGGCTCGGTTCGCGATCGAGGCCCGCGCGGGCGACGGCACCTGGCGGGCCGTGACCGAGACCGGATTCGAGGCTGATCACCGACCCGACCCGGGAACTGCGGAGGCGCGCCACGCGATCACGGATCCGGCGAGCGAACCCGTGTGGGTGGGCGACGCGCGCGCGGTTCGCGTTCGCTTGACTCACGGGCAGGCCCGCGATGTCACCGTCGAACGGGTGCAGAGTCCGCGTGTGTCGAGCGCGGCGAACGTTGCCGGTGCCGCGACGGTCGCGATGCCCGGAATCGTCTCGCGCGTCGAGTGGGGCGCCGACGAGAGTCTCCGGCTCAACAACTGTCCCGAGCCTCCGGACATCTCCACGAACGTCACGATCGCAGTGGTGCATCACACCGGCGGCAACAACAACTACCGACCGCAGGACACCCCGGCCATCGTGCGCGGCCTCTACGCGTACGCGACCCAGACCCTGAAGTACTGCGACACGCACTACAACTTCTTCGTCGACCGCTACGGCCAGATCTTCGAGGGCCGATACGGGAGCGTGTGGGATCCAGTGCGCGCCGCGCACACCACCGGCATGAATACCGGAACCGTGGGGGTTGCGCTCATCGGCAACTTCCAGACGAGCGGGGTTCCGGCGGCCGCGGTCGACGCGCTGGAGCGTCTCCTCGCGTGGAAGTTGAACCTGCACGGCGTCGACCCGACCCGCACCGTCGACTACACCACCATTAGCGGGACTGACCGGTGGCCGGCGGGATCGACCCACACGTTGCCGTACATCGTGGGCCATCGAGATCCCGGCAACACGGATTGTCCCGGTGACAACCTCTACGCACTGCTCGGGAGCATCCGCCTCAATGTGGCGGTGCGTATTCTCACCGGTGGAGCCGACAACGTCGTGCCCCACGTCGCCAGGGCCGGTGACCCCAAGGTCGCGGTCGCGAGCCGATTCGGTGTGGTGTATCCGGCCGGTGGCGCCCCCGAATTCCGCGCGAGCGGCATCTGGCCGGGGTGGTCGATCGCGCGCGATGTGGAGCTCACGCCCGCCGGGGACGGTGGCTACACGCTGGACGGCGTCGGCGGTCTGCATCCGTTCGGGGTCGCGCCACCGCTCAGCGGTCCCTACTGGCCGGGTTTCGATATCGCGCGCGACCTCGTGCTGCGTGCACAAGGCGGCGGGTGGGTGCTCGACGGATGGGGTGGAATCCATCCCTTCGGTGGCGCCCCGAGTCTCGGCTCGGGTCCGTACTTCGTCGGGGTCGACGTGGCCCGCAAACTCGTGCAGTTCCAGGACGGGTGGTACGTGTTGGACGCGTTCGGCGCGCTCCACCCGGTGGGCGGCGCGCCGACGGTGAGCACGCCCTACTGGCTGGGGTGGTCGATCGCGCGTGACGTGCGGGCCAACCCCGGCGGTTCCGGTGGATACATCCTCGACGGCTTCGGCGCGGTCTGGCCCGTCGGAGGCGCGCCCTCGCTCGGTGTCACTCCGTATTTCGGGCGTGACACGGCGCGTGGGTTCGCGGTCTTGCCGGGCGGGCGTGGGTACACGGTCCGGGACGACGGGCTGCTGGTGGCGTTCGGCGGCGCGCCGACCCTCTCGCAGGGGCGTAACACGTGGCGTAACGCCGAGCCGATCACCACACCATGGGTGATCGCCGACGTCGCGGCCGTTCCGTAGTGGGTCAGAGGTCGAGTGGTTCGTGCTCGATCTGTTCGATGAGTGCCCCGATGCCTTCGTGAACTCCGGCGCGCATCCGGATCGCGAGCGCCCAGCCCATCACGACCGCGGTCACGCACGTGCCGACGAGGAAACCGACCTCGACGCGCGTGTCCAGGGCTTGAATCGCGGCCGCGAGGATCACAAACGCGACGAATCCGGCACCCCACGCGACGGCCGCGGCGCGGTGGCCGTGCAATGCGATCAGCGCCTGCGCGATGGTCAGCGCGATGATAAAGATGCCATTGCCGGCCACGAGCAGGCTGAGGTCCATGCGGCTGATAACGAAAGGCGGGAACAGCTTTTCGCCGATCGGAACGCCGATCGCGAACCCGGCGACAGTGCCGAGCGCGGCAATGGCGGACACGATGACCATGAGTTGTCGAAATCCGGTCTTGAAGTCGTCGTGGCGACCCGCGCCGGCGAGGCCCGCCAGCTTGGGCAGCAGGGTGCCCTGCACGGCTTGGAACAAGAGCGGCGGCACTCGCGCGACGAAGAACGCACTTCCAAGTGCGCTCGCGAGCGCCACCTGTTCCGGGCTCGTCCCCTTGAGCACGCCGACGCCGATCAGTACCGAGTAGCCGAGCGCCTGCATGAGGAGTGATCCGGCGAGCAACCAGCCGAGCGAATTCGAGAGTTCGGAATACGGGGCCGGCGGTCCCGGTTGGAGCAGACCCTTCTGCCCGCGGAGCGCGATCGCCGTCGCGACGAAGGGCGACAGTGCGATGCACATGCCGTACGCGCCTGGGGTCTTCACGCCGGCCGCGTAGAGCAGGAGCGCGCCTACGAGTTTGGCCGCGCCGTCGATCGCGAGGATCATCCCGTAGGGCCGGAATCGGCCGTTGCCGGAGAGAGTGCCGCGGGTGAGCAGCATGACCGCGAAGCCCACGAGGCCGACCGGCAGGCTCGCGACGAGCCACCAGTCTCCGTGGAAGAGACCGTCGACGTAGAACGGTGACGTGGCGAGCGCGATCACCACCATCACGCCGGTCATCAGGGCACCGAGGCGCGCGGCGCGTGTGACGAGCGGACCGCCGCCGGTGCCCTGCGCTCGGCGGTGTGCCAGCGCGCGCCCGACCTCTTGCTCGAGCGGGAGGAACAGTCCCGGTCCCGCCACGAACATGAATCCCCAGAACGCGTTGAACGCGGAGTATTGCGCGGCGTACTGAGGGTCGGGGAGGGCCGACCGCACCACGATCAGGAAGATGTACGTGGTGAGTGCAGTGATCATCAGGCCGCCACCGACCGCGAACGTGCCTTCGGGGACCGCGTCCTTGGCCTTGCCGATGAGCTGTTCGGCCCGTTGCTTCACGCGTGGAGACCCGATCTTCGCGGTTGAGTTGGCGGTCGGACGGACCGCCGGAAAGCCGCTGAAGTGTACCTGGGGGAGTTCTGAGCACCGCGTCGGGCGGTCGAGCGGGATCCACGGGCCGTCGCCCGCGAAGATGGGACCATGAAGACGCGGACCCTGCTGATCCTGGCCGTGCTGACCGGAGCGGCGATCTTGGCGGCGGGAATCGTCCAGATCTTCGTGCTCCAGTGATCGCGAGGCGTCGCGTCGGCGAGACTGGCGGTTCCGCTCGACGGTCGAGCCTGGAGGAAGTCAATGCCTGAGCATTTCGATGTGGCGGTTCTCGGTGGCGGTCCCGGTGGCTACGCGGCCGCGCTGTATGGCGCCGCGGCGGGACTCAACATCGCCCTCGTCGAAGAGGCGCGGGTCGGCGGCACGTGCTTGCACCGCGGGTGTATCCCGGCGAAGGAGCTGCTCCAGACCGCCGAGGTATTGCGCACCGTTCGCGGCGCGAAGGAGTTCGGTGTCGACGCGGGACAGCCGACGGTCGATCTCGCGACCAGCTTGGCGCGCAAGCAGACCGTGGTCGATCGGCTCACCAAGGGGCTCGAGAGTCTGCTCAAGGGCCGCAAGGTCACGGTGGTCCCGGGCACGGGCACCGTGGTAGACGCCGCCGCGCATCACGTACGGGTCTCGGACGGTACGGAACTCACCGGCGACGCGCTCATCCTCGCGACCGGTTCCGCCCCGCGGTCGATTCCGGGATTCGACTTCGACGGCGAACGAGTGTTGTCGTCCGATCATGTCCTCGAGATGGCGCAGGTGCCCGGCCGCACCGCGATCATCGGCGGCGGCGCGATCGGTTGCGAGTTCGCGTCGTACCTCGCGGATGTGGGCAGTGAGGTCACGGTGCTGGAGGCGTTGCCGAGCATCTTGCCGGGCGTCGATCCGCAGGTGGCCGAGGTGGTGGCGCGATCGTTCAAGAAGCGCCGTATCACGGTGGAGACCGGGATCACGATCACCGGCTACGACCGCGGCGACGCCCTCACGGTGCACGCACAACGCGGTGAGGAGACGCGTGACCTCGAAGTGGACGCGATCGTCGTGAGTGTCGGTCGCCGGCCGCGGTCGGAGAACATCGGCCTCGAAGGTTCGGGCGTGGAAGTGAACGACCGAGGGTTCGTCGTTGTCGACGATCACATGCGCACCGCGGTTCCCGGCGTATACGCGGTGGGCGATCTCGTTCCCACCCCTGCACTCGCGCACGTGGGGTTCGCGGAAGCGATCGTGGCGATCACCACGATCGTCGGCGAAGCCGCGGTGCCCATCGACTACGACCGCGTGCCGTGGGGCATCTACTGCCACCCCGAAGTGGCATTTTCGGGCCTCACCGAGCAGGCCGCGATCGACCGCGGCTACGACGTCGAGACCTCGGTCCACCGCTTCATGGGCAACAGCCGCGCGATCCTTATCGGCGAGACCGACGGCATGGTGAAGATCGTCGCCGACCGCGGGAGCGGAGTGATCCTCGGCGTGCACATCGCGGGACCGTGGGCGACCGAGCTCATCGGCGAGGGCTACCTCGCGGTGAACTGGGAAGCGACCGCCTCGGATCTCGGCGCGTTGATCCATCCGCATCCCACGCTCGGCGAGTTGTTCGGCGAATCTGCCCTGGCCCTCACCGGCCGTTCACTGCACGGTTAGACGGAGGATCCTCGTGGACGTGACGATGCCGCAGTTGGGCGAGACGGTCACCGAAGGCACGATCACCAAATGGTTCAAGGCCGTCGGCGACAGCGTCGCGATCGACGAGCCGCTCTTCGAGGTGTCGACGGACAAGGTCGACTCCGAGGTGCCGTCGCCCGCGGCAGGTGTGCTGACCGAGATCGTGGTTCCCGAAGGTGACACCGTC